>NZ_ANOH01000140.1 GCF_000346505.1 Aporhodopirellula sallentina SM41 | reverse complement strand
TTCCGCGTTTCGCGAGGCGGTGCAGGATCGGCTGATGGGAACTTGGTTGAACATGCGTTGTCGGGCGATGCTTCTCTTTGCGAAGTCGGAATCGTAGTGGATGACGCGAGGAATCCTCTTGCGTCATTTGTGAATCGAGGACTCGTTGCCTCGTCCACTACCTTCCGCGATTCGCGAGGTTGTCGGGCGATGCTTCTCTTTGCGGAAGTCGGTGGGCTTTAATAAATGGCGTTTTGTGATTCAGAGTCTCGGAGAGACTCTGCTACGTGTGGGAGTCTGGCTTGTCCACCTTGGCCACTAAACCCAGGTCGGCCAACGCGACGTAGGCGGCGGGGAGGGCGATCAGCACGAGGACCGTCGATGCCAGCAGGCCGAAGCACACGCTGACTGCCAGCGGGATCAACACCTGGGCTTGGCGACTGGTTTCGAACAACAGCGGCATCAAGCCGGCGATCGTGGTGGCCGAGGTGAGCAGGATGGCCCGGAAGCGAAGTCGGCTGGCCTGCCGTGCCGACTCGATCACGTCTGTTCCCTCCGTGCGTTCTTGTTTCAGAAACAACACCAACAGGATCGAGTCGTTCACCACCACACCGGCCAGCGACACAAAGCCGAGCACACTGGGGATCGATAGCGAGTTGCCCGTGATCAGGTGTCCCCAAATCACGCCGATCAACGCCATCGGGATCGCTGCCATCACGATCAACGGTTCGGTCCAGCTTTCAAATTGATAGCTGAGAATCGCGAACACGCCGATCAAACCCAACACGAAGGCTTGCAGCATCGAGTTCCCCGTTTCGGCTGACTCTTGCGATTCCCCTTCGATCTGAATGCGGACATTGGGATGTTGCTCTTCAATTTCAGGGATCGCTTCGCGACGAAACAAACCCATCAGCGCCGCCGTGTTGGCCACCCGCGTGTCGACTTCACCGATCAACGTCACGGTGCGGCGACCGTTCAGCCGTGCGATCCGCGACCAGCCCGTGGCGACGTCGACTTTGGCAACCGCCGACAACGGCACGCGGCTGCCATCGGCCAAGACAACATGAAAATCGGCAAAGTCCGCGAGGCTGTCTCGGTCCGACGTTTTCAAACGCGCTTCGATCTCATAAGCCTCCGTGCCGACTTGGATTTCATCGGCGACCGTGCCTTGGAATGCCGCGCGAACTTGATCGGCGATCGTGGTCACATCCAGCCCCAGCCCCACAGCGCCCTCATCCAAACGGATGCGATATTCCTGTTTCCCCGGCCGCAAGTCATCGGTCAGGTTGTAAACGCCTTGGTACTGGTCAAAGAACGCCAAGCCCTGTTGCGCAGCCGCTTTGGCATCGTGAAGGCTGTCGCTTTGAAAGCGGATTTCGATCGGTCGACCCGCCGGCCCAAACGCGGATTCGCCGTACGTGACACTGATCACATCGGGCAGATTGCCGACCTCTTCACGCCATGCCTGAACCACCGCATCGATCCGCGTCGATCGATTTTCGGGGCTCAATAAATCGGCCGTGATCGTTGCCACGTGCGACCCCGATTCGAACGCGTCCGCATTGGTCCCGAATTGAACCTGAACCGTTTCAACCAGCTCGCGACCGTCGGGTTGATCCGGCGTGAATTGCTGATTGACTTTGTCCAGTCCCGCCGTGATCCGCTGGACAATCTTTTCAGTGCGTTCGATCGGCGTGCCTTGCGGCAACAAGATGCGGGCTTCGACGATTTCGCCTTCGGTCGTGGGAAAGCCCTGAAAGGGAACGATGCCGCTGACGACCAACGCCAACGATGCCACGAACAAACCGGCAATGCTTCCGAGAAACAGGTAACGCCAACGGATCGCCGCATCGACGCACCGTCCCATCACCGATTCACGCAGCCAATTCAACGCGGTGTCGATCGCTCCACGCATTCGCCCGGACCTTTCCAAGCCGGAATGCCCCAGCGAGTGACCCAGGTGAGCGGGCAAGATGATGAACGCTTCGATCAAACTGACCGCCAGCACCAGGATCAACACGATCGGGATGACCTGCAGCACTTTCCCGATGAAACCGGCCAGCGACGCGAGCGGACCGAGCACACAGATCGTGGTCAGGAACGACGAAACGACACCGCCGGCGACTTCTTTGACGCCATCGACGGCGGCCTGCATCGCCGGTTTGCCGAGACTCAGATGCCTGGCGACGTTTTCAGCGATGACGATCCCGTCGTCCATCAGAATTCCAGTCGCCAGCAACATTGCCGTCAGCGTGATCATGTTGATGGTCAGACCAAACGTCGGCATCAAGAACAACGCGCCAAGGAACGATACCGGCAGGCTCATCACCACCCAGAACGACATCCGCAGGTTGAAGAACATCCATAGCGTGAAGAACACCAGGATGATTCCCTGCACCGCGTTCTTGAGCACCAACTGCAAACGATCGCTGATCAGCGTCGACATGTCGTTGACGACAGCAATGTTCACGTTCGGTTGCCGTTCGCGTTCGGCTTCCAAGAATTCGTTGACCGCCGTGGTCACGCGGATCGCGTCTTGCGTTTTCGTCTTTTCAATCCGCAGCACGCCAGCCCGCTCGTCGCCAAGCAAGCTTTTGACTTCCTCGTCTTCGAACAAATCGACGACTTGGCCGAGGTCACGCAAGCGAATCTCAGCTCCGCCACGCGTGCCTTTGATGATCAAGTCTTCCAGCTCCTCCGGCGTGCGACGTTGTTCCACGAAACGCAACAGGACTTCGTTGTCACGGGTTTCCAACGCACCGGCTGGAATGTCGATGCCTTGCCGGGCGATGACTCGGGCCACTTCGGACGCGGTCAGGCTGTAACGTCGCAAGGCTTCTTCGGACAGTTCGACGCGAAGTTGGCGGTCGGAGAATCCGCTCAGTGCGACCAACGACACTTGCGGCACCTGTTGCAATCGGTCCTTCAGGTCTTCGCAGTAGATCTTCAAGTCGCCCGTCTCCATCGGGCCGTTGACCAGCAGAACCATCACCGCTTCGGTGCGTCCAAGTTGCGTGATCACGGGATCCTCGACGTCGACCGGAAACTCCGTGATCGCTTCGACTTCGGATTCGATGTCGTCTTGGAAGATCGAAATGTCGGCACCGTCCCGCATTTCCACGGTGATCACGGCAACGCCTTCCTGGGCATCGGAGCGGACTTCTTTGACATTTTCGACACCGTCAATGGCGTCTTCGACGCGTTGGCAAACCGCCTCTTCGACTTCTTCTGCCGTCGCGCCGCGATACAAGATTTGAATTTGGATTTCTGTCGCGGTGAACTCGGGAAAGGTCTCACGTTCGAGTTTGGGAAGCGCGAACACGCCCGCGATGATGAACAACAGCATCAACAGATTGGCCAGCGTTGGGTGGCGAGCGAACTGATCAATCATCGCTGCCTCCGGTGTTGCCGGCTTGGTCTTGGTTGGTTGCCGTCGGCAGAGCGAGGTCAGCACCACTGGCGTCGGTGACCACTCGATCGAGCAGTTCGTCATCAGCAACCGGATCGATCAACATCCCCTCAACGGCTGGTGCTGGATCGGAAACAATCAACTTCTCGCCTCCGGTCAGCCCGCTGCGGATGACGGCAAACTCGCCTTGCACAAACGCGACATCCACCGGCTGCTTTCTCAAACGTTGTTCGTCGTCCAGCACATAGACATGACTGCCGTGAACCGTGTGTCGCGGGATGATGACTTGGTTCGGTCGAGCTTGCCCGATCAAGGTGACGCGGCAATACGTGCCCTGCAGCAACGGGGGTCGGATACCGGGAATGACTTGTTCATACGGATCGTCGACACCGACCACCATGCTCAGGCTGCGAGTTTGCAGGTCCAGCGATTCACGGACTCGCATGAACCGGGCTTCCCAGCGGGCAGGGATATCGGACGATGCCATTTCGACAACAGCGCGGACGTTGAAGACATCACGCACACGCTGCATCGAAAATTCTTCTAGCGAGGCCGTTTGCGATTCGTTTTGAATCAGCCGCCGCACCTCACTCATCGGAGCCTGGGCTTCGACTTCGACCAAGTCGATGTTGTAAGCCTCGAACAAGTCTTGCCCCGTGCCGACGTACTGGTCGACGTCCAGCGTGACTGTGCCGATTCGGCAGTGAAACGGAGCACGGATCTCGGTGTGCTTGAGGTCCAAGTGTGCCTGAGCCAACTGGGCTTGCTTGAGTGCCAGGTTGGCTTCTTGGCTTTGTTTCTGCGCGGGCAACAAGTTCAACGCGCTGGTCTGATCCTGCAGGCGTTGTTGCTGGGTAAAGACCGATCGTTGCTGTGCGTCCAATTCCGATTGTGACGTGGCACTACGCGATGCCAGTTGTCGCAACCGTTCCATCTCACGCTGAGTGACCGTCAACGCCTCGCGTTCGATCGCCAACGACGCTTTCAAGTTTTCTTCGGTTCGCGTCAGCTCGTCGATCAACGCTTGGGCCTGTTTGATCTCGGCTTCCAATTGTGCGACCGCATACTCGTATTCGGTCGGATCAATCCTTAGCAACAACTGGTCTTTGTTGACGAACGATCCCGATTCCAGTTCCGGATGGACCTCGACAATTCGGCCGTCCACCTCAGCGACAGCCTGCCACGTTTGGCCGGGGGTTGCGGTGCCGTAGCCGACGACGCGTGGAACAACGTCGACCACGGGAACATCGATCACACGCAGCATTCGCGATGCTTCGTCGGCGACTTCCCGTTGCGGTTGCGGGCGGTTCCCCACGATCCAGATCGCGATGAAGATGCCCGCGACCAACGGCGGAATGAACAGTGACCGCATGCCAAATCGCTTGAGCGTTTGCAGGATCTTGTTTGGAGTTTTGTCAGCCAACGCGAGTCTCCATCATTCGGGCATCCATCGTGTCGCCAAGTGCAATGGGATCGATCCGATTGGCCAGGCGGGGTGGGGTAGAAAGGTCGGGGGAACACCACGTGGGTGCAGCGAAGAGGCAGTTGTTCGGAGCCACTTGATCAGTCTTTCAATTTGTGGTTCGCGAGGTTGAATTGCATCTTTTGAAGCACCTTCTGTATCTCGGTCACCTGTGTTTTGGTGATGCCTTGCAGGGCGCATTTGCGAAGCTCATCGAGCAACGGCAGGACGGTTTGCAGTTGTTGTTCGCCGCGAGCGGTCAATCCAACCATCACGATCCGAGCGTCCTTGGGCGAGACACTTCGCTGGATGAATTTGTGTTCGACCAGTCGGTCCAACTGCCGCTTGACGGTGGTCGGATCACGAACCATTCGCGACGCCAAATCACTCATGCTCAGCGGCTCGCCCACATCGGCCAGCGTGACCAGGGTCTGAGTCTCTTCCGGTGTGAATGGCCAATCGGCCTGCTTGAGCACCGCGGCCATCCGGGTTCGCATCAGATAAGCGACCCGACCGATCGCGAATCCCGGCGTTGATTCGCTGTCAAAGTGCATTTGCGGCCTCCTGATGAGTCCTGAGTTGAAATGGGCGTAGGGTACGGCATACGTTTGAGTGGCTGAAAAGGTAGTGGACGAGGCTACGAGTCCCGAGTGGCAGGACTCGTTGCCGCGTCCACGACACCAGCGCTCGAGGCGTTGCTGCTCGGCCCGGCAACAAGCGGACGGTACCAATCGAAGTAGCAATAGATCAGCAGCGCACACGCGGCGAAGTCAGGGAGCCCCACGACCAGAAATTGATGTGCAAAGAACGTCACGTACAGCAGGATGTTGAACGCGTAGGGCAGCGACATCAGCACCGCCAGCGGAGCCGTTCGCGGCACGAACATCAACGCGCCAGTGACCGTTTTGAAAAAGCCGACCCAAAAGATCAAGTAGCCCGTTTGTTCCAACGCGATCATGAATCGTCCGACCTCGTCCGGCGCTTTGTCCACCGGATAGCCACGCATGGCGAAGCTCATCGTCATGATCCCGGTGCCAAACAGGAACAACGCGAACAACAGCCGCACGACCAGCGCAAGTCGAGGCAGCCGGACACGGCGGGTTTCTGGTCTAATCAATTGATTCGGTCTCCGCAGTCTGAAGAAAGAGGCATGGACTCGGCTCTCCCCATTGTCGAGTTGCATACAATCACTTACCTGCACTATACAGGCAACTTGCCAAACGTCAATCGTTCTGTTGGAATCTGGACATTCCCAAAACTCAGCCGGGCAAACCGAACAGCCCCATGGGACGCCGGGCGGAAACGGGGAGTCCCCCGGGTCTCCCACATGAAACGCCGTTTGAACAGGCCCCCACTCAACCAACCTCCACCTCCTCTTTTACTACAGCGAGAGCCCCCATGAACCACAAATACCTCATCGCGTTGCCACTGATCGTGTCATGCCTCACCGGCACCGCGATCGCTCAACCAGGCCTCACGGCAACGGAGAAACTGCAAAATCAAAACGCTCAATTCAAGGAAGAGGTGATCGAGGTCGCTGACAATGTTCACGTGGCGGTGGGATACAGCGTGTCCAACGTTTCCATGATCGTGGGCGACGACGGCGTCGTGATCATCGACACCGGAATGATGGCTGAGTCCGCAATGAAGATTGCGAAAAAGTTTCGCGAGATCACAGACAAACCGGTCAAAGCAATCATTTACACGCACTCGCACGGCGACCACACCGGCGGCGCGCCCGCATTCCTTGGTGAGGAACGTCCCGAGATTTGGGCACACGTGAACTTCGGCAGCGAGGCTCGCCCTTGGAAACTCGGTGGACTGACGTATCAAAACGTTCGCGGAGCCCGGCAAGCCGGATTCAAACTGCCGCGTGATCAACGAATCAACAACGGCGTCGCGCCGGTTCGCTATCCCAATCGGGGTGGCGAGGTTTTCTCGTCGTCCGACGGAACGAGCCCCACACACTTCCTCGACAGCGAACATCAGACGATCCATGTTGCTGGCGTTGAATTGGAATTGGTGGCGGCACCAGGCGAAACCAACGACGGAATTTTCGTCTGGTACCCCGCCGGCAAAGTGCTGTTCGCGGGAGATGACTTCTATCGATCATTCCCAAACCTGTACGCGATCCGCGGGACCCCCAATCGCAGCGTTCGATTGTGGGCAGAAAGCCTTGGCAACATGGCCCAGCGAAAACCAAGTGCCCTCGTTGGTGGACACACTCGGCCGATTACCGATCCGTCCCAAGTCCAGCAAGTCTTGACCGACTACCGCGATGCAGTGCAGTTCATTCACGATAAAACCGTCGAGGGAATGAACAAAGGACTGACCCCGGATGAGTTGGTTGAATACGTGCAACTGCCCGAGCATCTGGCGAACAAGGAATACCTACAACCGTTTTACGGACATCCTCAGTGGGGCGTGCGGTCCGTGTTCAACGGTTACTTGGGCTGGTTCGACGGCAACGCGAGCAACCTGTTTCCGCTGCCACCCAAGGCGGAGGCTCAACGAATGGTGCAACTCGCCGGCGGAAAAGACAAATTGGTCAAAGCCGCCGAAGATGCAGTGGGCAGTGGCGACAATCAGTGGGCGGCCCAACTCGCCGATCAATTGCTCGCTTTGGATAAAGAAGATTCCGCGGCAAAGCAAATCAAAGCTCAAGCGTTAATAAACCTGGCTCACGACATGGTCAACGCAACGGCGAGAAACTACTACCTCACCGTCGCCCGCGAATTGCGTGAGCAATAAGAGAGAAACGAGCAGTGACACGCACCAGACAACCAACGATACAGCACCGTGAGAACATGGCGGTGCTGGTATTCGTGGTGTCGGAAAAAGGCAAAACGCTGCTTGGCGAGTCATGCTAAACTAGTGTGATGAACCTATCCGAATACGAATCAGCCGATCGGCGTTAGCCGCGGTTTTCAGATAGGTTCCAAGTCTGTCGCGTAGTGCAAACAAAGACCGGATGCTCCTTCGAGAGCGACGGCACGCTGCGTGCTTCCTGAGCGATGCGGCATATCAAGCTCAACTGCTGCTAAGACAACACACCTTTGCATGGCCATCAAACACGAGTGGCCCGATGACGGATGCCAAACGCCCCAAACAATCCTCGGGGCAATTAACTCCAACAGAGATACCCAAACAGGTATCAAAGAAAATCTCGGCACAACGTCGTGATCAATCGAGCCGTGAGCAAGCGAACCTTGATCAATCGCGTCTCGAACTCGTTGAAGCGTTGCGAGGCAAAGGGATCCACGACCGCCGAATCCTTGACGCGATCGGCAGGGTTCGTCGCGATGCGTTCGTTCCGGATGAACTCAAAGAGGCCGCGTATCACGACATCCCGCTGCCCATCGGACAAGGCCAGACAATCTCACAGCCGCTTGTCGTGGCATGGATGGCCGACGCGATGGAACTGCAGCCTACTGATCACGTTCTCGACGTCGGCACAGGCAGCGGCTACGCGGCCGCGGTCATGTCACTTCTCTGTGCGACCGTTCATTCGGTTGAACGGATCCCCGAACTGGCACAACGAGCCAAGGCCCGCCTGATCGCCGAAGGCTACGAGAACGTGAGCGTCCGTTGTGGGGACGGACACCAGGGATGGCCTGAGCACGCGCCGTTTGACGGGATCTGTATCGCCGCCGCAGGTCGTGAAATCCCCGCCGCGCTTCGGGATCAGCTCGTGATTGGGGGGCGAATCATCGCTCCCTTGGGAAACGATCGCTCGTCGCAGACTCTCTATCGATTGACGCGAACGGACGAGCACCAATTCAAACGCGAAAAGCTCGGAAAAGTCCGCTTCGTTCCCCTGATCGGGGCGGCGGGATGGGACGAAGGGCACTGAAGATTTCCCGACCGGCGACGAAGGACCAATCTTCGTTGCCCGTGTCTCCTCTCATTGCCGGTCTACTCTAGACTTGCCCGCCCTCTCGACATGGCCCGCCCACTCGACATGGCCCGCCCTCTCCATCCTTGCCCGTCTTCTCTATCATAAGGCGCGGCTTTTCCGATACTCTCAAATTCGCACGATGCGACGTTTCACTCACCGTGAGCGTCTCCAGAAGCATCTTCTTTGTTTTCTGCCGACTTTCTTCACCAACGACATGTTGAACGAACTTGTTTACTGCAGCGTGGCAACCCGGGTTATGGATGCGGACGACCTCCGCGAATTGTTAGATCATGCTCGGAGCAAGAACTCATCGCTCGGCGTGACCGGAACGCTGCTCTACAACGATCAAACTCGCGAGTTCATTCAATTGCTCGAAGGTGATTCCGAAACGCTCGATATGCTGATGGAGAAGATCTCATCGGATGAACGGCACACATCGATCGATATCATGTACCGTGGCCGGATCGAGACACGGAGTTTCGAAGGCTGGTCAATGGCCTACCGAGCGTTCGCTGACATCGCCCCGCCCCTCCGCGAAGGCATCACCAGCTTTCGCCCCGATGACTCGCCGGAAGACCAAGGCTGGAGCCGAGCCAGCAGGGCGCGGACAATCTTTACCGATCTCAGCAAGAAGATGTGAGGCGGCCTCGATCGATCATCTTGGAAACCGCATTTGATTAATCTCGGATTGATCGCCCAACCAGCCCACGTCAACACACCTGCCATGGAACAAGTCCACGCTCTCCTGCCGGCGATTTTGCTGCTGTCCATCGGCATTTGCTCGATTGTGTTGATGCGGCGTTTAGGACTCAGCCCGATCGTCGGTTACATGCTCGGCGGGATGTTGATCGGCGAGCACGCTCTCGGGTGGATGCACGAAAACCAGACGGTACACCTGCTCGCAGAGTTGGGCGTGGTGTTCTTGCTGTTCGACATCGGTCTGCATTTCTCGATCGGTCATATCTGGGATGCACGAAGAGACATCTTTGGGCTCGGCCCGATTCAAATCATCTTATGTGCGGTCGCGTTCACGGGCATCGCATTGGCATTCGGATACCCATTCGATATTGCGTTGGTCGTCGGATGCGCGTTGTCGCTTTCGTCCACGGCGGTGGTGAACCCGACGCTGCAACAACGCCAACAAAACCAATGCCCGGTCGGCCGGACCTCGACCGCGGTTCTGATCTTGCAGGACGTGCTCGCGATCTTCCTGCTAGTTCTCGCCGCGTCGATGGGCAGTGGGGAGATGAGCGGCGGGGAGATGGGACCTGGCGAGTCGGAATTGCCGGCGACAAACCTTCCCGCGCTGATCGGTCTGGCGGCAGTCAAAGGCGTGGTTGCTTTTGCGGCGTCTGTCGTTTTAGGTCGTTACGTTCTGCGACCGATGTTTCAAACGATCGCCCGATCCAAAAACGAGGAGGTCTTCACGGCGATCGCGTTGTTGATCGTTTTGTCGATGGCGGCTGCGAGCGGTTGGATGGGATTGTCGCTGACTCTCGGTGCCTTCCTCGGCGGCATGATGCTCGCGGAAACACCGTTTCGTCATCTGATTCGGACCGAAGCCAAACCGTTTCGGGATCTGTTGATGGCGTTCTTCTTCATCTCGATCGGGATGTCGCTCGACTGGCGGGTGCTGCTGGACAACTGGTGGCAGATTGCAGCGTTCACGATCGTGCTGATCGCAGTCAAATCAGTCGCGGTATCTCTCGCTGCGAGGGCGGTCGGGTGGTCCCTGCCGGGGTCTTTGCAACTCGGTTTTTTGTTGGCGCAGGGCAGTGAGTTTGTGTTTGTAATCCTATCGATGGGGACGATTCGCGAAGCATTTGGCGAACAAACCGTCGGCATCGTTTTCATCGGTGTGGCGTTGTCACTCGCACTGACGCCGACGGTCGCGGAGCTCGGAAACCGACTCGCGCGGTCCCTACGACGTCGAGGAAACATGTCTGTTCCCAAATCAGAAACCACCCCAATTGAATCCATCGCCCCGGTGATCATCTTTGGAATGAACGAGGTCGGCCGGTCCGTCGCCGACGCTTTGGAAGCCCATCAGATTCAATACGAAGCCGTCGAGCGTGACTATGAGCAATTCACCGCCGCGAGCGTGGACGGCTATCGGGTCGCGTTTGGCGATCTCCGCGATTTACGTTTAGCGGAAACGATGGAAATGGATCAACGCAGCTCGATCGTCTTGGCGAGTCCTCGGTTGGACGAAGTCGAAAGGCTGATTCCGATCGTCAAAGAACGCTTTCCGGGTCTGACGCAACACATCGCCGTGTCCGATGAAGCACAAGGCGAGCGGCTTCGAGACCTGGGGATGAACGTGGTGGTTGCAGCGAATGGGAACACCAGTCGATTGCTCACTCAAGAAGTACTGCGTTCGCTGGGAATCGACGACAAGCAAGTGAAAGACTGGATGCAGCGACGCGATGAAGAACTCCAAGAAGCGACCACGTAAAACCGGAACGATTCACGCAAAACGTTATCAAACATGCCTCGCTTTCACATCACTCAGAAACCGTTGGTCACATGACAGAGCTGTCCCCCATTCCGCGTGAGAACAACCCGAATACGCTTGCGTTACACATCGTCACAGGAGCTGCAGGGGTTGGCAAAAGCACGTTCGGCAAACATTTGGCGGTAGAGCTGGGAGCGGTATTTCTCGATAGTGACACGGTCACGGAACCTGTCGTGCGTGCGGGATTGACGGCCGCGGGACTCGACCCGACCGATCGTGACAGCCCCGAATACAAACGGTTGTTCCGCGACGCGGTTTATGAATGTCTCTTTGCAACCGCGGCCGAAAATCTAACGCACACGAGTGTGGTCATCGTCGGCCCTTTCACCCGAGAACTTCGCGACGCGAACTGGCCGAAGCATCTTCACAACCGTTTCGGAGTTCAGCCGACCATCTGGCACGTCACCTGCAGCGATGTTCTCCGGCGTGAAAGAATTATGAAACGGGGTAACCCACGAGACCGTGCCAAACTGATAGATTGGGCACAGCACATCGCCGACGCCCCGCCGGCCCAACCTGCGTTTGAGGTCAATCTGGTGGATACGTCGCGCAGTCGTTGATCGCCTCGTTGTTCTAATTTCCAGGGCCGTGAAAACCGTTGTCTCTCAAACTCGGCAATCCGGTCGCCCCCGCGATACCGCGGCGACGCAGAGTATTTGCGGCGACACAGAATCGTCGCGGCTACACAGAATCGTCGCGGCTACGCAAGTAATTGCGGCTAGGCAGGGACCTCGCGTGAACAGCCATCTCGGCCGTGAGGCGACATTCATTTTGGCGGAGGGTAGCCGCCGGCGAACATTACCCCATCAACAACCGGCGATACTAGAAACGCACCGTTTTGCCTCGTCACTGAAAGGAATAAAAATGACAAGCCTCCGAGAACAAACCGACACCAAGATCGCGAACACCCGAAAGAACAATCCAGATTTTGCCAAGAAGGTCGACGAACTGTTGTCCTCCGCCGAAGTGTTTCAGTCCGGTGCGAATGCGTTAGACGTCGGTCAGAGCGCTCCTGATTTCACTTTACCGACACCGGTGGGCAAGTCAGTCTCGCTATCGAACCTAGTTGCCAACGGGCCCGTCGTCGTGACGTTCTATCGAGGTAGTTGGTGTCCGTATTGCAACCTGCAACTGCGTGCGATGCAGCAACGGCTCCCGGAGATCCATGCTCTCGGTGCGGAACTCGTGGCGATCAGTCCCGAAATGCCGGACAGCTCGCTTTCGCACGAAGAACAGGAGACGTTGGAGTTCCCAGTCCTTTCGGATCAAGACGCACGCGTTGCGGCCGAGTACGGAGTCGCGTGGGAAGTGCCTGAGCTGATATTGGAGCACATGCGGAATGATCGCAATCTCGAACTATCCAAAATCAATGGCGGCAACGGCAGCGTGCTACCGATCCCGGCAACCTTCGTGATCGACCGCGATGGAGTCGTGACATGGCGTTTTGTCGACGTGGATTATCGTCACCGTGCGGAACCGGATGACATCATCAACGCGCTCAAACAACTTACCAAGCAAACTGCCTGAACACCACACGCAGGTCCATGCAAACCCATCGCAGCCACACCATGATCAAAGCCGTACTTTCGTCGATGCTTTCGACCCTCGTCGCCACCGCTTCGACGGCAGCGTTTGCCCAGCCGCCTTCGTTCACTCAAGGCGAAGCCGACTCCAACATATCGACACTGTTTGATTGGAAAGGGGCAAACCCCCGGACCGCGAAAGTCGGCTCGATCGAGTCGTCCGATGGTCTGCAATGGACCGTGCCCGCAAAGACGAGTTTCCTCGCCGGCTCCAAAGCGGCCGATTTGTACAACGAAGCTAACAACGTCAAACCCAACAGTTTGGAAGACGTTGACCTGCAAAGCATTCCTGTCGTGGACGCAGGAGGCGACGAAGTTTTCACGGCGTTCGTTTTCGGCGACAACTATTTCGAACTGTTCATCGATGGGAAACTGATCGCGGTCGATCCGGTTCCCATGACACCGTTCAACAGCAACGTGATCCGTTTCAAGGCGAAACGTCCGTTTACGATCGGCATCATGGGAGTCGACTGGGAAGAGCGTCTTGGGCTGGGGTTTGAGAAATTCCGCGGCGCGTCCTTTCACCAAGGTGACGCGGGATTAGTGGCAGTCATCAAGGACGACTCCGGTAAAACCATTTCGGTAACCGACAACAGTTGGAAAGCCCAAACGTTCTACACCGCACCCCTTCAGGCAAAGGATTGTTTGGTGGTCAACGGAAGCCATCGCGACAGTTCCAACTGCGCAACCGACGATGTGAACGACGGCAGACAACACTATGCCGCCCACTGGCCAATTCCGGAGAATTGGGCGGCGAGCTCATTCGATGTGTCCGATTGGCCGAACGCGGTCACCTACACCAACGACTTCGTTGGCGTCGACAACAAACCGGCGTATACGAACTTCACCGATTTGTTTGACGCTCCCGATGCCGACGCCCAGTTCATTTGGTCGTCGAGTTTGGTGCACGATAATCTGGTGCTGATGCGAACGACCATCGGCGACTGAGCAGCGGACCTGTCAGATCAGCAAATCGTGAATGATTCGTGCTTCATTGGATGGACCGATGAGCCGTTGGTTCAAACCCTGGCTGAGAAAACTCAGGCGATAGGGGTCGAGTCCCATCGCGTGCAACACCGTGGCTTGGAAGTCTTTCACATCGACCGGGTTTTCAGCGACTTTGAACCCGAGTTCGTCCGTCGCTCCGTATTCCATGCCGCGTTTGAATCCGCCACCGGCGACCCAAACGCTAAAGCAGTCGGGATGATGGTCACGCCCAATGAACTTCATCGTTCCATTGCGAGCCTCGACCATCGGTGTGCGTCCGAACTCTCCGCCGAAAACAACGAGCGTGTCATCAAGCAACCCTCGTTGCTTCAGATCGGTTAGTAGCGCCGCGATCGGTTTGTCAGCCTGCGTGCACTTCATCGGGAATTGGGTTTCCATGTCGTCATACTTCGCAGTGCCATGGATATCCCATCCCCAGTCAAACAACTGCACGAAGCGAACGCCCTGTTCGACCAAACGGCGTGCCAGCAGGCAATTGTTCGCAAACGATGCCTTGCCCGGCTCGGCACCGTACAGTTCCAACGTCTGTTTGGATTCTCGTTTGATATCCATCACCTCAGGCACGGCGGTTTGCATCCGAAAGGCGAGTTCATATTGCTCGATTCGTGTCAGCGTCTCGGGATCCTGGAAGACCTCATGCTCGCGTCGGTTCAGTTCATTGAGTGCGTCCAAACTTGCTCGCCGGATGTCGCTCCCCATTCCATCAGGATTGCTGACGTAGAGGATCGGATCGCCTTCACTTCGGCACTGCACGCCTTGAAAAACACTCGGCAGCACCCCATTGCCCCACAAACTTTTCCCGCCCGAAGGCATGTTGCCACCCGACACCATGACAATGAACCCTGGCAAGTTATCGCTCTCACTCCCGAGGCCGTACGTCGCCCACGAACCGAAAGACGATCCGCCAAACTGTGCCGAACCGGTATGCAACAACAATTGCGCCGGAGCATGGTTGAACTGATCGGTATGCATCGACCGAATCAGGCAAAGGTCGTCGGCGTGCTGCCCGATGTGCGGGATTTTTTCGCCCAGTAACATTCCCGACTCGCCGTATTCTTTGAACGGATAGACGGGGCCGAGCAGCTTCGGTTTCCCTTTGATGAACGCGAACATCTTGCCCTCGATCAACTCATCCGGGCACGGCTCGAGATGGTGTTTCTTCAACTCCGGTTTGAAATCGAACAGCTCATGCTGGGGAGGAGACCCTGCCATGTGCAGATAAATGACATGCTTGGCGGGCTTCGCATAGTCGCTAGCGAAACCGGTCGAATCGCGAGTCGTGCTCGCAGAACCTTCGTTGCATTTTGCACCAAGCAGTCCGGCGGAGATGGCTCCTAATCCAACCGAACAATTCGCGAGAAAGTGCCGACGAGTTTGCAGCCGAGCCGAAACCAGGTTCAGTTCAGCCTCTGGGGACAAGCGACTGGATTTCATTTTGCACTCATTAAGGACGATAGTAAATCAAACAACGCGGTACCGACCCTACATGAACGAACCGTGGTCAGTGTTGAAAGGGCTGCGTTAAGGAATCAGTTGTTGAGGACACCATCGAGATTCAAGATCACGTTGGCGACCACGGTCATGGAAGCACGATCGACGAGCCGACTCTTTTCGTCATCGGTAATCGTCTTAAGATCGACAGCTTGACCGGAAAATTTGGCGGCCTCTTTGACCCGCGTTCGATAGCGTTCTTGACACTGGTAAAACAGATCAGACAGGACTTCGACTTGGCCGGCCGAAACTTCATCGACGAAGAGGGCTCGTTGCAGACCGTATTCGATGCTCGCTGCCAACTTGGGTCCGGTGGCAACGTCAACAGGTTGCTCGCGGTAGCTGAGCATTTGATCGGCCAAACCACGTGCTGCCTCGATGAAGGTAACGTCGTTGAGCGTCATGAAGGATTGCAGCGGCGTGTTGGTCCGCAAACGTCGCATGCTGCAAACATCCCTGCTCGACATGTCAAACGTTTCAAAGAGCGGATGCGGAGCACTGCGTTTGAGGTAGGTATAAATCGCACGGCGGTAACGATCCTCACCGGTACTTTCCTGCCAAGTCATTCCGCCGGTGAAAGCATTGACGACCCGTTTGATAGGGCTCGGTGGGTAGACCGGTGGACCAAACATTTTGCCAGACAACAATCCACCGATCGCCAACGCCTGATCGCGAACAACCTCTGCCTGTAAACGAACCCGAGGACCTCGCGATAGGAGACGGTTGCGTGGGTCTATCTCCAACGCCTTCGCGCTAGCGACCTGCGACTGCTGATACGATTCCGATCTGACGATCATCTTGATCAACTCTCGAACGTCCCACTGTTTCTCCTGAAGCGATACAGCGAGGAAATCGAGCAATTGCGGATGCGAAGGAGGCGTTCCTTGCGTTCCAAAGTCCTCTTCGGTTTCCACCAAACCGGCACCGATCAAACGAGCCCAGTAACGGTTCACCGCGACGCGTGCAGTGAGAGGATTGGATTCATCAAAAATCCAATTCGCCAGCCCTAAACGATCACCTCGAAATTCCGCCCCCTCGGGGACAAACGCCTCGGGCAATTTCGCAGACACTTTTTCGCCATGACTGAGGTAGTTTCCACCGAGCATGACGTGAGTTTCGCGTCTTTTCTTCTCTGGCTTTTCTTGCATGACGGGAACGCGGACACGCTCCGCCGCCATGGCCTCCCATTTGCGAAGTTCGATGCGATCGGCATCCAATTCATCCTTGCGATAACGCTCGGCGGCGTTTTCCTGGTCGGTCGTTGAAATCCGGAAACACCCCATGTTGAGACGAACCCACGGTGAGTCATGCCTCAGGTAGATGGTGTAGCGCGACGCCTCTTCGGATCGCAAAGGCTCTCCGAGTTCAAAGATCGCCTCGTGATGATCGGTGTATCCGGTCACGGGATGTCGCACCGCCCACCCTTGTTGATGAGCCCCGCTTTCGACATCTTCTTTGATCGCTGTACGCGGGTGGTGATTGGGCTGTGCAAAATCCGCTTCGGCGTCCTTGAGGGAGACCTTTTTCTTCTCGCCGTCTCGCTCCGCTTCGATCCAGATTTGCGACAGGATAAACCCGCCGTCGCCGCTGCGGCCTACTTTGCCGTCATGCTGCAGGTGCGGGATAACTTCCAATCGAATCGCGTTGACGGTTTGCTCCGGCTCGAGTTCAAACGTGACTTCGTAGATTTCGTACGACGGGTTCTTCCCTTTGGCGAGCACACTGTTGTCGTCGAGTAACTCGAGAGTGCTCCCCGACTGCCCTTTGACTTCAACGGGGCGTTGCTGCGTCCATACCTCAAGTTGACTGGAAACCGCCTCTCGAAGCTGGACCAGTTTCGTTTCCAATTCTTCGGCGATTTCAAGATCGCGGCGAGGCGGCACCGGCAATTTCGGCGACTCGTTTCTGCGGTCGGCATCCTCACTCTGGTTGAAGTAGTCGAGCAGTTGATAGTACTCAACGTGACTGATCGGATCGTATTTGTGTGAGTGACATTCGGCGCAGCGGATGGTAATCCCCATCCACGAATTCAGCGTCGTACTCAAACGGTCCTTGATCGCGACCGTGCGAAACTCTTCGTCATTCGTGCCGCCCTCGTTGTTGGATAGCGTGTTGCGATGAAACGCGGTTGCGAGTTTTTGGTCGGTGGTGGCGTTGGGCAATAGGTCACCGGCGATCATTTCGATCGACATCTCTTTGTAGGATTTATTTTCCATCAAAGAAGCGATCAACCAGTCGCGCCACGGCCAGATGTCTCGGTGTTCGTCGCCTGAGTAACCGACCGTGTCTGCGTATCGGGCCAAGTCCAACCACATCGCTGCCCAATGTTCGGCGTATGCGGGTGTACGTAAAAGTTCGTCGACCAACCTCGTATAGTTATCCGATGTGGGAGCAGCGAGGTAATCGTCTATCGCGGAACCGACCAACTCCGAATGGGCAACCGGAGGCAGTCCGGTGAGATCCAAGGACAATCGCCGTACGAGTGAACGGCGATCCGCCGGGTCGTCTCGATGCAGGCCAACTTTCTCGAGTTTCTTGTCGATGAAATAGTCAACCGCGCGGTGAGGCTCGTTTCGAACCTCGTCCGGAATCTCTGGCATGCGGGGAACGCTGAACGACCAGTGCGTTTGGTAGTCGGCCCCCTGCTCGATCCAACGACGGAGCGTCTCGACCTCCGCATCCGATAGCCGACCAGCGTGATCCGACGGCGGCATTCGCATGTCTTCATCGTCCGTCAGAATGCGGACCATGATCTCGCTGGCTTCGGGATCGCCGGGTGCGACCGCGGCGTACCCGCCAAAATCTTCGGTCGCACCATCGAACGTGTCGAGTCGCAATCCCGCCTGACGGTCGTCCTCATCGGGGCCGTGACAGGCGATGCAGTGCCGAGACAAGATCGGTCGCACGTGCTCGTTAAAGATGACCGGGTCGTTTTGATTGACCGATTCCGTCGCAGAAACGGGAGCAGCC
>NZ_ANOH01000139.1 GCF_000346505.1 Aporhodopirellula sallentina SM41 | reverse complement strand
GACCTAGTCTTCTCAGATGTATACCGTTGGCTTCCGTGATCGCGTTGAAGAACTCGCCACTGCCCCGCAGTCCGACGTTGGTGCGCCTCTGCCGGTTGTGCTCGCTGACGAACATAGCGTAATTCTGGCATATCTCGTCTCGGAACCTGACCCCAACTGGGATGGCACGTACGTCAACGTCGTATCGCCCGATACAGATGGCACTATCGCAATCGTCACATTCACTCGATGCTCAATCCACATGTTCGGCCCTCCAAACGACGAAGCGTTCGGTGGCCATCCGCTGGCAAAACGCGGGCTCCAGCCTTATTCCGTTTCGGAGATTCACAACTCTTCATGGCGCAAGCTTCGCGTCAAGATGAACCGTGTTCACTCACAACATTCCGACGCGATGTTTTTCGACTTGCGACACTTCATATTTGCATTCCACGATTCCACCTTTGAATGTCTCGCCACCGACTTTACGGTCTCAATGTTCCGGGGTTCAATCAACGATGCTGTGACGCACATGGCCGGGATGCTTAGTGATTCGTAGCGTCGCCGGTCGCCTAACATGGTTTTTACGCTAGGCCTTCGGCACACCTTCGCTCTTTGGCAACGGGCGTTGGCCTTGGTACAATCTCTCGTAGTTCAAACATCGTTCGCTTCGTTTAGGGCGGTGTCGTAAAAACCTTCCGTTATGTGACCGAGGTGCTCGTTGGATCGTAAACGCGTTATCTACATCGACGTCGATGACACGTTGATTCGTACTGTTGGCACCAAGCAGATTCCCATGCCCGCCAGCGCCGACTACGTGCGTCGGACGCACTCGGCTGGTCACGCCCTTTACTGCTGGTCGCGCGGCGGTGGCGACTATTCGCGTGACGTCGCAACATCGCTCGGCATCGCGGACTGTTTCGTTGCGTTCTTGCCCAAACCGGATGTCTGCCTCGACGATCGTGGCGACAAACTGCTCGACTACTGTGACGTAATTTTGCCCGGCAACGCCTCAAACCACTAACTGCAGCCCATGCTCGACCCATGCTCGCGGTCACA
>NZ_ANOH01000138.1 GCF_000346505.1 Aporhodopirellula sallentina SM41 | reverse complement strand
GAAGCCGTAGCGAAAGTTGCCAAAACTTTCGGAGAGTTGTTAGCGATTAGCTTTTAGCTCCCCCCAACGTTTCCGTCTTGGGCTTGTCCCGGCGGAGCCACAACTGACAGTTACCACCCGCCCACAAAGCCCGTCTGAACTCTGGCGAGTCCAGCTACAGAGGTGGTCCGAAAGTGCTTCGAGTCATGTCGACACAGGTCACATCCAGCGGCATAACAATTTCCAATCAGTTGTCCGATTGAAGTCGATCGGCGGCTTCTTGATGATCTTGTGACAATTCCGGCTCATCGATCTCCGCATAGCAATTCGCCAGCGTTTGATGAGCGTTCGCAGCCAGCGCATCTGCGGCGAGCGCCCGTTCCAAGTCAGGAATCGCGTCGAGATAGCGTTCCATGCGATACAGAATCTGGCCGCGCGTTTCATAAAAATACGGTCCCGGCCGATCCACCGTTGCGATCGCTTGCTCGCTCAATTGCAACGCATGCTCAAGGTCTCCATCCTCGCGCTGACTCAGTGCCACGGCGAGGTTGTTCAGGATTGCGGCGCTGTTCGGAAGATGGCTCGAAGCCAGTTTCAAATGCTTCTCTGCCGTTTCCGTTCTGCCTTGGACAAGTGCCGCGGTGCCGCGGACAAAGTGAGCGATCCCTGGCGAGGAACCTTTCACCAGTGCATTGCGGATCGAGATAACTTCCTCTTCGTCGCTTTCGATCGTTTGCAGGACTTGGTTCGCGACGAGTGTGAGGACGCGCGGATTATTCGGTGCGTACTGCAACGCCACCTGCAGCATTTTGAGAATCCGCAGCTGGTCAGTCGCGGTCTCGTTCGGCTCCGATTCGATCTTGTTAATCCACGCGGCAAGGGTGTCACCCATCGCTTGCCGGAGAGCTTGGCGATGTTCCGGTTTCTTCATCCGATCGATCGAATCGGCGAGCGTGCGGACCGCTTGGTCGTGTTGGTCCAGAAAGACATGAGCCTGCGAAACGCCCAGGGCGAGTCCTGGGTTGGCGGGTTCTTCTTCGTGTCGTTTGGAGAGTCGTTCCAGCGTCGTGTTTGCCAAACGCGAGGACATTTCGTCCTCGCCAACCCTCTTGGCCAACGCCGCTGCCTGCAAACCAAGTCCGGGTGCCCGCTCGGCCAGTTCAACCAGGTGCGGGATCGCTGAACTGTACCGTTCGTCTGCAATTAAGTAGTTCGCATAGAGTTGTTTGATGCCGAGGTTATCCGGGCGGGATTGATTCAACAGTGCCAGCAGCTTTCCAAACTCGCGCCGGTCGTCAGTTTTTAGTTCCTGCCAAGATTTACCTTCGTACAACTTCCGAACCAGCCACATGGCCGCCGCGTCGTTTCGTCGTTCGAAAGCCAACTGCCGCATCATGGTAATGGCTTCGTCCGCCTTCTCCTGCCGATCGAGATTCTCCGCGTAGGCAAACAGCGTTTCGGCTGTCTGATCGCCACCTTCGAGCTGTCGACGAAGAAGCAGGTCCGCCGTTTCAAAGTCTTCACTAAGGACAGCGTTGGAGAGTTCTTCCTTGATCAGATTCCTTCGCCACGAACCGCCGTCGGTGAACGCGAAGAAACCGAGCGTTGCCAACGCTGCGCATAGCAGGATCGCTGGAATGCCGTGCGAGATATTCTTCCACGGGATCGAGATCGCCCAGAAGTAAACAAACTGCCCGAACCACCGCATCCACTGTATCGGGTTGAGGTACTGGATCACGACCGCACCTCCGAAAGAGAGTGCGTAGCGATAATAGGTTGTGGCTCACGATCGGGTAGTCGCGAAATGTCGAAGCCACGTAGGTCCGTCTCTCCGAGACGGACATCCATCACCGCGGGTAGTACATGTAAGTCTCGGAGAGACTTGCCTACGTGGGGGGTGAACAAACTTTGTTGACCGTGCGACGGAACGATTGCTCCGAGGTCGCCAGAGTTCTTTGAGTCGCCTTTTCGGATTTGCTCCGCGATCTTCTCCCGCAACAATGCAAAGTCACGAGCCACTTTCTCGGTTGCTGATGGTTCGAGCGGTTCGCTCGACGTCACCCAAATCTGCAACATTATGATCGGTTCGGTAACGTCCGCAGTTGCGTCAAATGATTCTGCCAATCGTCCTCCGAGTCGCCCCGGGCGTGCCGGTGGAGTCGGCGATTCACCGCTGCGAGTGATCGATGCGTACCAAAGGTGCCCGCGAGCATTGTCCGGCGTGCGGAAGACCGCATAGGCAACCGATGGAGTCTCTCTTTCTGCGATTTTTGGAATTCGAACTGATCGATTGAGTAGCTCCCATTTCTTGTTCTCGTAACAAAGGCACAATTCATGGAACTTGGCATACGTTTGGCTCATTACGAACTGCCCTGTTAATACTCCGTTGTCCGTGGTCTGTGTCGAATACCTCCAAACGTCAGCGTTCCTTCCGAGAATTGGATTCTCGTTGCCACGCGAAGTGGAGCGTTCCGTCAGCGTGAATTGATCCGCAATCGATTCAATCTGTTCGTCGGATGGATCCAAGATCAAACCGTCCACAAACATGCCAGTGCCGCCTTCAAATGGCATGCGTTCTACGCTAAAGGCGCGAACGGTCGTGACACTAAAAAGACCAACACTTACTAGCGCCAACGTGATCATCACGGGTTTTGTTTGCGGCAGCGTGATCCAGTTTGCTAGGCGGTTGGCGGGGCGGCTGTTGTAGATGTCTTGTGCTTTGACGCTCGCCCGGTAGTAGCCATCGGCAAGGCTTTCAAATGACCCGTCGTCGACACACGCATTCCATAGACGCATGATCGGATTTGAATTTGACGACGTAACCGCTTCACCAGTTGGGTGCAAGATTCCTGTGATCAATCGATCAAACGAGATCAGGAACAGTGCTGAGATAGCGAGGGTGGCATATCCGAGTAAATCATGCGACCAACCTTCGGCCCAGTCCCAGCCCATTGCATGATCGACAACCGCTACAGTGGTCACTCTCAGCACGTTGCCTGCAACGGCGAGCAAGCAGGCAATGACGAGATAAAAAGGTGCCAGCCATAATCTGCGTCGGTAATAGGCAATTAGAAGCGTGCTCAGAAACGCCAGCGTGAACACGGACTGAATCCCGCTGCACGCTTCAGCCACAAACAGATCTCGACTCGCGAGCTGGATGACGTTGTCCTTCACTGCATGAGGGACTCGCACAACATCGAGCAGCAAACTCGAGAGCTGAGTCGTGATTGGTTGCAACCTGAGAACAAGCAACGAATCGAACCCCAGCGGCAATCGTACCAAGAGGGCCAACGGCAACGCCAACGCAAGAAGCGAAGTGTCTTTGGGGCCACGCATCACATTCAGACACGCAGCCGCGAAGAAAAAGAACGCGATCGCGATCATCCAGGGCGATCGCACGTACCAGCCACCAGCCATTGCGACCGCTCCCAACGCCAAACTCCCGATGCTGATCCAACTGGTCGGAGGGTAGAACTTCCGATCACTGCGCGACCACGCAAGTCCCACCACCGCAAGAATCGCGAATGGAAAGTACTGATATTGCGGTAGTCGCCACATCCTCGAGAAGTAGATCACGAGCATCGGCATTCCTGATACCAGGAGCCCCACCCAGAACCATGTCCACGCCGATTGTTGCTTCAGGAACGCGATGATTCCGCCGTTCCGCGATGCAGCACGATTGCTTTCGGTATCGGGGAGTGGTTTGGGGGAGGGGGGGCTCAGACATGGTTGTCGCGTTTTTGCGTGCGTTGGATGTTTTTCCGCAATGATAATGAGACTTCTCATAATTCCAACGCGAATTCGGCTCCACCGTCCCCGCCTTCGAAAAGGCAATTGCACAAAAATTTGGCGATTTCTCAACATTCGATGCCAGTTCCGGCTGTCGATCGAGTCAACTCTTCCGTTTGTTGACCACGAAATACGCGAACCACACGAAATGATTGATCCGTAGCCGGAGTCGCCAAGACTTCGGGAAATTATTAGCTGTTAGCGATTGGCCCAACGCTTCCGTCCGGGCTTGTCCCGGCGGAGCCACAACTGACAGCTACTACCCGCCCCCAACACCCGTCTGAACTCAGGCGAGTCCAGCTACGAAGGCTGAGATCGTAGCGAAAGTTGCCAAAACCTTCGGTGATTCGTGGGAGCCAGCCGAACTCCTGGCGGGCTGTTGATTGATTCGTTTAACGGTCAGCCAAAGGCGACCTACTTGCCGCTGCACGTCGCCTACGGCTACCGGTTAAACGAAAACAGGTTGACCCTTGGTTGAATCGACAAACTTTCGGCGAATCTTGCTACGAAACATGGTCGCGACTCAGATGCATGATTTCATCAAACGTCGTCTTCGGGTTTCCCGTTGATTGGTGTCGTTGCAGCAACGGACGTTGGTTTCGCCGCCGCGGCTGACGCACGTAAACCAACTGCCCGGCCCGAAACAACGATCGGGGTTCGTGGTTGACCACCCTTCGGACCGTTGTCTTTGGTTTTGCGGTAATACCGGCTCGTGTGTCGGCCGTATCGATAATAGCCGTAGCCTTTGTACCCGTCGCTGCTACTCGACTCATCCGAGTTGTTGACAACAACACCCACCAGTCGGGCACCCACGTTTCGAAGAATGTTGGCAGCTTCCTTGAGGTTTGGTTTGCTCTTGCGACGAATCTTTAGCGTCATGACCACCACATCCACCATGCTCGCCAAAATGCTCGGGTCGGTCACGACCAGCAGCGGCGGTGTGTCAACGATGATGTAATCAAACTCGTCACGCAGCAGTTCGAGCAGTTCACCCATTTCGGACAGCGTCAATGCTTCAGCAGGGTTGGCCGGGATCGGACCCGATGGCATCAGTTTCAATGTGGCCAGCGGCGTATCGTGAATCGCTTCGATATGCTCGCAGTGTCCGTTGAGCACGTCGATCAGGCCGAGTTGTTCAGCGGACGCGAAGTTGTCGGTGATCTGTGGGCGACGAAGGTCGCAGTCGATCAGCAGTGTTTTCTTACCACTCTGAGCAATGCTGCACGCGAGGTTCCCAGCTATCGTACTCTTTCCATCTCCAGGCAGCGGGCTGGTCACCTGCAGGATCTTGCCGCCGGGAATGCCTGAGAGTTCGAAGAAAATGGATGTGCGGCAGGATCGGATTGATTCTGCGGGCACGGAAGCCGGTTGGTGCACGACGGCCAGATACGGGTCGAGTTTTTCGAACGGGTTCGGGTTGTCGGGTTTCGCCTTCCGTACGCGACCCTTGAAGAACGGCACGTGAGTAAGAATCGGTGCACCAACGGCCTCGGCGATCTCATCAGGGTCGCGGAACGTGTTGGCATTTTTCTCCAACAACAGTGCCAGGCCGCAACCGGCGGCAAGGCCGATAAATGTCCCAAAGCTAAGCATTTTTGCCATGTTGGGACCAACGCGGTACGCGTTGGATGGGGCACTGAGTTCGGTGACCTGCACGCCACCTTCTTCCTCTGTCAATTCAACTCGCGCCATTTGCTCTTCGAGTTGGTTGATCAGTTCACGGTTACGTTCAATCTCGCGAAGGATCGCATTGTTTTCCTGTTCATACCTCGCGAGTTTGACTGCTTCCGATTTCTCCGTTGCAATCTGAGAGTCGAGTTCTTTTATCTGTTGGCGTAGGAGTTCGACTTCGGCTTCGGATGCGTACAGGATGACGTCCACCGCTTCGCGTGCGCGTGCCGCGGGGTCGACGCCTTCCACTTTGTTGGCTTCCATCAGCTCGACGATCCGCTCGGCCTGTTCGGTGATCAAGCGTTTCAGTTCGCTCTTCATCATTTTCAGTTCGACATCGAGCTGTTTGACGGTTGGGTGCGAATCACCAAATTCGGCCGCGTACTTGTTGCGTTCGATGATGAGTGGAACAAGTTGTTGATCGAGTTCGAGCTGTTTCAGCTCGGCATCGCCCTCACGTAGATCCTGACGCGTTTGCATGACTTCAGGGATGTCGAACGTCGTACCGACGAGTTGCCCGATGATGGAAAGACTCACCGTCGGGTCTTTGCCTTCTTTCGCGATGCTTTTGATCGATGCCAATTCAATCGACTTTTGGCGAGCCTGTTCAAACAATTCACTGCGGCGCTCGGTCAAATAGAGTTGCCGTTCTCGGTGTGGGTTAACTGCTTTGCCTTCTTCGTTCCAAACCAGCGGGGCGCTGGTGCGGAAGTCACGGTAGCGTTGTTCGAGTTCTGTCATCTTGGGTTGCAATTGATCCGTCGCCAACGTGATCAGACGCAATAGTTCGGTACGCGAGCTTTTATGCTTTTCCGCAAAAAGTCTTTGTAACGCTGAGCTGTATGCTTTGACTGCGCCAAGGCACAACTCCCGGTCGGAGCTTTCGAATGCCAGTGTGGCGACGAGCGACGATGCCGAACGAGTGCCCTGGACATCGGGGCTGAATTGCAATGCTTTGGACGACATGCCCGCAAACGCGCGGGGATCATCGTTGAACTTAGCCCGAAATGCGTCGAAGCTATCATCCTCGAACGCATTCTTTGTAACGGTGTCCGAGAACAATTGTGAACGCAGGATATCGATCGAAGGCACGCCTCCGAGAACATCACCCGTCATGGTGTCCAGCACGGCCGGCCGATCGGATTCGAACATCAACCGGGTGGCTGATTTGAATGTTTCGGGGGTTTTCAAGAACGCAATGAACCCTCCCGCGGCCCCGAGAATCGCCGGGATAATCACCGCCCAGCGATATCGCCAGATCGCCGCCAGCATATCGGGGCCCGAATCACCTGAAGGTCCTTCGGGCATGCCCACGCCGGTCGCAGGGCTACCGAGCGTCTGATACGAACCGGAGCGGTCGGACTGGAATTCTGACAAAATGCTCATGCGTCAATCATTTGAGAAAATGCAGAGAAGTGGACCAAACACAGAGGGAGTTCGGTCACCGAACGCACAAGTGTACGAATCAGGTGCGGTTTGGGCTAGGAAAAGCGCGGCACGAAAACGGAAATCAGCCATCTCCGCCCGCACAAACCGCTTAACCGGATCGGTAGGATGATGTTCCCAACATGCCTGATCACTCCCAATAGACCGTAGCCGGAGTCGCCCGGGCTTCGGAAATTCACTAGTTGTTAGCAGCTAGCAATTAGCCTTTCGCACAACGCTTCCGCCTGGGCTTGCCCCGGCGGGGCCACGATTGACGGCTACCGACCAACACGAGGCACCTCCGATCTCCGTCCGGGCTCGTCCCGGCGGATTCAACGCATCTCCCAGCGCTCCCTCCTGCCGTAGCCGGAGTCGCCAAGACTTCGGACCCGCCTCCCCAATCCCGTCTGAACTCTGGCGAGTCCAGCTACGATGATT
>NZ_ANOH01000137.1 GCF_000346505.1 Aporhodopirellula sallentina SM41 | reverse complement strand
TGCACGACACCTTTACGAGGGCCCGGCCATGCTGA
This sequence comes from Aporhodopirellula sallentina SM41, assembly GCF_000346505.1. GTDB lineage: Bacteria > Planctomycetota > Planctomycetia > Pirellulales > Pirellulaceae > Rhodopirellula > Rhodopirellula sallentina. The sequence goes on along the minus strand of NZ_ANOH01000137.1, from coordinate 743 downwards.
CTCTTCGTTTTCTTCTGGCAATTTCGATTTGCCTCGCGGTGTTTTCAAATGAGGCGGTTGCGGACGATCTGTTTCAGTCCTTCGCATCGCCACCCGATTCATCGCGTCCCGGTGTCTATTGGTACTTCATGGACGGGAACATCGATCCTGAAGAGATGACCAAGGACTTGGAGTCGATGAAGCGTGCCGGCATCGGCAATTTGATCTTCTTGGAGGTCAACGTCGGTGTGCCTCGTGGTCCGGTCGACTTCATGAGCGAGCAATGGCAAGACTTGTTCGTTCACGCAGCACGCGAGGCCCAGCGGTTGGGCATCGAAATCTCGCTCGGCAGCGGACCGGGATGGAGTGGTAGCGGTGGGCCATGGAACGCGCCCGAGGATTCTATGCAGCATCTTGTTTTCAGTGAGACGCAGGTGAAAGGGCCGAGCACCTTTGAAGGCCTGCTGCCGGTGCCGCCTCAGCGGAAGATAGATTTTCTGGTCGGACGCGATGAATGGTTTGAGGATGTCAAAGTGTTGGCGATTCCCAAGACGGATGATCGGCTTCGAGAGGTCGATCGCAAGGCCTTGTTCATTCGCTATCCGTTCTCGATTTGGCGTGGCAACAACTCGTTCGCTTACGTTGACCCACCTGTTGCACGTTCGAACCCGGACGATCAAACCTTTGCGATCGAGCAGGTGTTGGACTTGTCCGATGCGATGCAGCCCGACGGTCGATTACGTTGGCAAGTTCCCCGCGGAGAA
>NZ_ANOH01000136.1 GCF_000346505.1 Aporhodopirellula sallentina SM41 | reverse complement strand
TTTCGCGATCACGGGGATGCTGACCTTCTATACCCCCGACCTCGGCCCGACAGGGAAACTGATCTATGCCTACGTGACTTATACCCTGGTGATGATGGCGTACACGGCGATCAACATTCCGTACGGAGCGTTGATGGGCGTCATCTCATCGGATTCGATCGAACGAACGAGCGTATCGACGTACCGATTCATTGCCGCGTTCTGCGGTGGCATCGTGGTGCAGTACTGCACACTTGGGATGGTGGCGTTCTTTGGCGGGACGGAAACAAGAGTCATCGACGGTGTCACTCAAGACGTCGTCTTGAACGAGCAACGCGGGTTCTTCTTGACCATGGTGGTTTTCTCCATCGCCGCGGTGTTTCTGTTTTTCATCACCTTCCTGACGACGAAGGAACGCGTGCAACCGATCGTGGAGGAAGGGTCCACGTTTCGCGCCGATCTCAAGTTCATCTTGACGAGTCTGCGTTTGCATCAAGTGTTGCTCGGGGGGCTCGCGTTGTTGGCGTGTTTGGCAACCGCATTTTCGTTAGACAAAGTCGTGCCGATTCTAATCGGCTACGCGGTGTTGAGTGTTCTGTCGTTGGGCGTTCGCGCGATCGCGTTGCAGCGGTTTTCGGATGAAACAGAGACCTCGACGTTCGAACTCGATTTCAATGATCTTCTTTCCAATCATCCTTGGATGGTGCTTTTTGTTTTCGGGTTGCTGCAACTCTCGGGTCTCTTCATTCGAGGCGGCGCGATTCTTTATTACTTCAAATATTACTGTGGCGACGCGAGTATCGCTCCGACGTTTTGGGTCTCGGGCAGTTTTGCGGCGATCGCCGGGATGCTGTTGACCAGACCGTTGACCCGCATTTTCGGCAAGAAGGTGTTGATGATCGGTATGAACGCAGGGGTTGCGGTACTCACGGGGGCGTTCTTTTTTCTCGAACCCGACCAGATCAACATGATGTTGGCGTTGCAGGTGGCCGCGTCGTTTGTTGGCGGTCCCATCCCAGTGCTGTTGTGGGCGATGTACGCCGACACGGCAGATTATTCCGAATGGCGTAGCGGACGGCGGGCGACGGGTCTCGTGTTCGCGGCGGCAACTTTTTCTCAAAAGATGGGATGCGCCGTGGGTGCGGCCATGACCGGATTTGCGTTGGATTTCTACCAATACGCGCAACCCATTGATGGTGTGGATCAGATGCAATCGGAAACAACTCTACGCGGGTTGCAAATGATGATGAGTCTGATCCCCGCCACATTCTTGTTTTTATCGGCGGCATGCTTGTTGTTCTATGGGATCGATAAGCATCTGACGGAACAGATCGAATCCGACCTGCAGTCGCGCAAGTTGAAGGAAGGCTAAGACGGCCTCTCGCATTTCTTATCTCAACCGTTATCCAAGACAATTGACAATGAATAATCTTTCTACAGCATCGCGTTCGAACGCGTCGGTTCATCCGAAAGACGAACCTTCGCAGTTGGTGGGCGGTCAATACGTCACAATGGATGACAGCGTCTGGTACAAAATCAGCAACAGTCATCGCATGTCCCCTTTCTTTATGACCGCGGTCAGTTCGGGCGATCATTGGATGTTTGTGTCCAGCCGAGGTGCGTTGACGGCGGGGCGACGGAATCCGGACTCGGCACTGTTTCCTTACTACTCGGCAGACAAAATTGTCGACACGTCGGACTGCACCGGACCAAAAACGTTGCTCAACGTTCGCCGCAGCGATGGGACGAGCGAACGGTGGGAGCCCTTCTCACCGGCGACTCGCTACTGCGGACAATGCACTCAGAACTTGTATAAGAACTGGTACGGAAACCGGATCATTTTTGAAGAGATCCACCATTCGCTGCGGCTCGCGTTTCGATACGGTTGGACGTTTGGAGAGCGATTCGGATTTATCCGTGGATGCGAATTACTGAACCTCGACGACAATCCGGTGGACGTGGATATTGTCGACGGAATCGAGAACATTCTTCCGAGCAGACTCGGCAGTGAGTTTCAATTGCGATACAGCAATTTGGCCGATGCCTACAAAAAATCAGAACGTCTCGATGAGTCAAACCTAGGTGTCTACTATCTCAGTTCGATACCGACCGACCGCGCCGAACCGAGCGAAGGGTTGCTGGCCACGGTGGCATGGCATACCGGGCTCGAGAACGCGAACGTTGCGATCAGCGGATCACAGATTGATGACATCCGCGGAGGTCAAGCGATGGCGGATGAGTCAAACATGCGTGGGCAACGTGGCGCCTACTTCATCTCTAAAACACTGCAACTGCCAACGCTCGAACCACTGCGATGGAATGTCATTGCCGACGTCAACTATGACCACTGTGACGTGATCGAACTGCATGACCGCATTGCAAATGGTCATGAATTGGCGAAGCAGATTGATGAAGATGTCGCCGCCAACGAAGCCAAGTTGTTGCAAATTCTTTCGGCGGCAGACGGGCGTCAGGTCAGTGAAAACCGACTACGAGCTCAGCGTCATCAGTCCAATGTCTTGTTCAACGTCATGCGTGGAGGAATTCCAGCGAACGGATACGAAGTCGCGGCGGCGGATTTCGTGCAGCATGTGGCAACGGCCAACCGGAACGTATCGCAGCGTTGTCAGGCGTTCCTCGATGGGTTGCCAGAATCCTTGTCAATTGATTCTCTGCAGGACCGGGTCGCCAATGCCGGTGATTCGGATCTGGTTCGCTTGGCGTCAGAGTACCTGCCGCTGCGATTCAGCCGTCGACACGGAGACCCGACCCGACCATGGAACAAATTCTCGATTGATCTGACGTGTGAAGACGGTGGCGAAAATCTGAGCTACCAAGGAAACTGGCGTGACATCTTTCAGAACTGGGAGGCGCTATCGGTCGCGTATCCGAAGTTCACCGTCAGCATGATTCTGCGATTCGTTAACGCTTCGACAGCGGACGGGTACAACCCTTATCGGATTACTAAAGACGGATTCGATTGGGAGGTACCCGATCCGGATGACCCATGGGCAAACATTGGTTATTGGGGTGATCACCAGATTGTTTATCTGTTGAGATTGTTGCAGCGTGGCCGATCGATGACGCCGTCGCAGTTGGATGATTGTTTGTCACGTGATACCTGCGTTTACGCCAACGTTCCCTATCGCATTCGTTCGCACAAAGAAATCTGTCGTGATCCACAAAACACGATTGATTTTGACTTCGACGGTGCCGCGGAAATCGATCGCCGCGTCCGAGAGGTTGGCAGCGACGGCAAACTGTTGTGTGATGAAGAGGGATCTCCCCTACGAGTCGGACTCGTTGAGAAATTGCTCGTTCCGGCATTGGCGAAACTCAGCGGTTTCGTTCCCGGCGGTGGACTCTGGCTCAACACCCAACGTCCGGAGTGGAACGATGCCAACAATGCGTTGGTCGGCCGGGGTCTGTCCGTTGTGACGGTTTGCTATCTGCGTCGGTATTTGTCGTTCCTCGTTGAATGGTTCGACGGAGACAGTGATCGGCTTCCCGATAACGTGCTTCTTTCAGGAAGCGTTTTTCGTTTTGCCGAGACGCTCAAAGACGTGCTGGCCGAACACGCCGGTGCGTTTGAGGGACCGATCGATGACGAGCAGCGTTTTGTCATTTTGGACAAACTCGCCGCGGCGGGATCGGACTATCGCGGTACTCTCTATGCCGAGGGAATCGGCGCGGAGAAAGTTTCAACCTCGCTCGATTGGGTCGTTGATCTGTTTCGTCGGGCTTTGGCGATGGTGGATCACACGATCCGAGCGAATCGACGCGACGACGGGATGTACCATTCGTACAACCTGATTCACCTAGAAAACCAACGTGCCTCGGTGTCTCATCTTTATGAGATGCTCGAAGGGCAGGTGGCGGTGCTCAGCAGCGGGTTGCTCTCCGGTGAGGAAGCCGTCAAGGTGCTCGACACGCTGCGCAGCAGCAAGATATATCGGGAGGATCAACAGAGTTACATGTTGTATCCCAATCGGACGTTGTCACGTTTTCTCGACAAGAATTGTGTGTCGTCCGAAGATGCACTGCGGTCACGACTCGTCCGAACGTTGACTGATGCAGGAGACAAGACGGTTCTGCAGCGGGATATTCATGGCGAGTTTCACTTCAACGGCGGATTCCGCAACGCGGCCGATCTCAATGTGGCGTTGGATCGACTGCGTTCTGAGGAACGCTACCGTGATCTGGTTGACGAGGAACGAGAACGAATCCACGAGATGTTCGAACAAACGTTCGGTCATCGACAGTTCACCGGTCGATCGGGGACGTTCTTCGGATACGAAGGGTTGGGATCGATCTACTGGCACATGGTTTCGAAACTCGCCTTGGCGGTGATGGAACACTGTGTCCAGGCTCATGAGCATTCGTCGTCAACCGATCCTGACGTGTTGGGAAGGTTGCACGAACACTACCGCGAGATACGCGACGGCATCGGTTTGACGAAAACGCCACAGCATTATGGTGCGTTTCCGTCGGATCCGTATTCACATACGCCCGAAGACGGCGGAGTACGCCAACCCGGAATGACCGGTCAGGTCAAAGAAGACATCTTGTCTCGATGGGATGAGTTAGGGATCCGGATTGACGGTGGACGGGTACGCTTTGACCCGAAATTCTTTGAAGCCTCCGAGTTTCTGCAGAGCGATTCGGAGTTGGACTATTTCGACGTCAACGGTCATCGACAACAGATGAACGTGCCGGCGGGTTGCTTCGCAATGACCTTGTGTCAGGTTCCGGTCACCTATCGCACCGGGCAAAGTCGATGCCTCGCGATTCACTTTGCCGATAAACCCACGATTCTTCGCAGCGTCTTGGAGTTATCCGAGAGTGAGTCCGACTCCCTCTTTTCTCGCCGAGGAGAAATCACTCAAATCGAGATCCGGTTTGAATAGGGCAGTCTGAAATTTGGCGTGTCCGGCGACATCAATCTTCAAAACGCTCTAGCGTTCGTAATTCTTTAGTCGCTCAAGATACCGATGCGATTCAACGAAGTCGCGATGTCCAGGGCTCGTTAGCTTTTCGAGTAACTCCAATGTTTTCGAGTAACTCCAATGCGGATAGGTAGCTGGCCAGATTTCCGTTCGACGAAAATCTCTTTGCCGTCACGGACAAAGCTGACTTTGCTGTCGTCCTGCACGGCGAGGTTAGGTACGTCTGCTGTAACAAACCACCGCCGACGATATAGGTCACCAACCGTTTCGCTACCAACTCGGCAGTCCGGCCCGCATCGCCGAGGTCGTTTCGGCGACATCAAAGTCGAGCGGATCGACCGGGCCGATCCACTCCATCAGTTCTTCATGTCGTTCGTGCTTGGGATCAGCGAGGGCTGCGAGCAGATCGGCGTAGCCCCAAACACCACCACAATCTTCCGGTGGACAGGCATGTTCTCCAGCAATGCAGCGGGGGAATGCTTCGGCCGGTTCGTTGCAATCGCGCAGGATCTTTTCCAGCTTGATTTCATGTTGCCAGTTATCTCCGAAGTCGTATTCGTAGCGTAACTTTAACTTGTTGCCGTGTTGGCTCACCAAGTCGCTAATCAGCAAGTCGTCGTAGGGTTCGCTCACGCCATCGTCAAAGTCACTCAGCATCCTGGACGAGCAATATGATTTTTTCTTGATCACAAACCGGTGCAAGTGCGAATTGGTCCAACCCATTGCGGTTTGAATGTGTTCGTGAAATGTTTCCAAGTTGGTGTCAGCGGTTTCAATCCGCCGCCAAATCGCGGGCTTGAAATCCATCAACGTGATTTTGAAGCGATAGATGTCGGGAGTCATCCGATTTTTAAATTTGACTGCGTTCTTGGCTCGGCGTCGCTGTGCTTTTCGAAGGTCGATGACTTCTTCGGCACGCTGGTCGAAGTCATCTTGGGAAGCGTTCTTTGGCATCCAGAATTGCATACTGACCCGGATAGCCTTTCTCCATTTGGGTAGAGATGCCGGATCGACCAGCACTTCGATCGACCTGGCTTCACCGTTGGTTCGTTCAATCAGGGCCTTTTTCTCGAGCGTCTTGAACATACCGCTGACCGAAGCCGTCGAGACATCCAAGGCATCAGCCACATCCTGCATCGAAGGCGGCTCCCCTGCCGCCTCGGTGTAAGCGTGAATGAACGACAGATATTTTGCTTGAGTCTTGGTGGGTTGGTTGGTCATGGGGCTGGCGAGTTAAGAGCAGTCAGAGTGCATCGTTCAACAGTTTCCATCAACGAAACCCGGATGCCAATGAAGCGGTATCGTACCCGAGTATTGAACAATCAGGGGCCTCAGCTTGCTGGGCCTTTGGCCCGGAAATCCCGAATCGCTTTGGTGATTAGTTGGTTGGCAATGCGTCCAGTTCGACAACGAGCAAAGCAGCGTTAGCTTCCGCTTGTTGCCGCGTTTTGTATTAGGGGCAACGCCCCGTTCGTTTGTCTAGCCCAGGGCAACGCCCTGGGTTACGAGTCACCAAACCAACGAATGATAGGGCCGAAGGTCCGTCCGTTTGCGTCGTTTGCTGGACCCGTGTGGGCAAACTGTCGGGCCTTTGGCCCTTGTGTTCGTGCGGTCGGGTTACCCAGCTCGTTGGGCTGGGCTAGGCAAATAGCTGGGCCTTTGGCCCGGAGATCCCGAATCGCTTTGGTAATTGGTTCGGGGCCGTTGGCCCGAAAACTCTCGGTGTACGCAACTTTGTAACTTCCGCGCGAGGTGACTCCGTTCACTGGGCTGGGTTTGGTGAAATGGGGGAGGTTTTGCCTGCAGTGGCTTCTTTGGGGGGACGATTGCTCTGGGGTGATGGCCCCTCTGGGCAATCGGGGAGACATGGCCCAGAATTGTTGATTCTCAGGCGCGTTCCGCCGGTGGCGTTGAGGTTTGACAAAGTCTCAGTCGCTGCACGCGTGGATGCGATCGAACATTTCTTCCTACCCCGCGACTTTCGATGAAACGCACATTGACGCAACTCTTCACTGCGGTCCTTTGGGTCTCGATCCCCTCACTGCTTCTGTTTCCGGTTTCACGTCACGTCGTCGCGATGGACGCGTCGGTGACTACGGATGAACAGACGACTGTTGACGAAAAGGTGTCAGGAATCGATCAATCGCTGTTCAGCGAAAAGGTCGCTCCGGGTGAGAACTTTTATCTGTACGCCAACGAGAAATGGTTGGAGAACACCCCCATTCCGGCAGACAAGTCGAACTATGGAATTTTCACGGTTCTCGATGACGAGACTCGCCAACAAGTTCGAACGCTGATTGAAGCCGCGGCCGAAGAAGATGCCGCGAAAGGTACGCCGTCGCAGAAGGTCGGTGACATGTACCGATCGGTACTCGATGTGGAGCAACGAAACGCGTCGGGTATCAATCCGATCGAATCGGTGCTGAAGATCGCAAACGATATCGATTCGAAAGAATCGCTCGCCGCGGCGCTTGGGTTGTTGGTTCAGAAGGGCGTCTATGGTCCCTTCGCTCCGTATGTCGGTGTCGATGCGAAGAACAGTGACCAGTACATCGTTTATCTGACACAGTCTGGTCTGACACTCCCGGATCGAGACTATTACCTCGAAGACGATGCCCGGTACGTGGAACTACGCGAGCAACTTGAGGTGTACGTGACTGACATGCTCGCAGCGATCGGTGTCGAGAATGCCGGCGAGGCGGCGAAGGAAGTGATCGCGATCGAAAAACAGATTGCCGAGCGTCAATGGACCAAGACTGAGAACCGCGACCCGGAAGCGACCTACAATCGCAAGACCCTAGAAGAACTCGCCGAGCTAGTGGAAAAGTTCCCGATCGGTGCGATGTTGGAATCCGCGAAGATCAGCGATCAGGATGCTGTGGTCGTTCGTCAGCCGACGTATTTCTCCGAAATTGACGATGTCATCGCGGACGGTTCACTCGACGCGTGGAAGAACTACCTCGCGTTTCATGTGATCGATTCGTACGCGGCGTTCCTTAGCGAAGACCTCGAACGACGCCATTTCGAATTTCACGGCAAAGCGGTTTCGGGAACGGACGAACAACAACCGATGTGGAAACGAGCCGTGGATGCGACCGGTTCGGTGCTCGGCGAAGTGGTTGGGCAGCTTTATGTGGAGAAACACTTCACTCCCGAGGCGAAGGCTCGGATGAACGAGTTGGTTGAAAACCTCAAGGCGGCGTTTGCTCAACGGATCATGTCGCGTCCGTGGATGGGTGAAGGGACAAAGAAACAGGCGCTCGCGAAACTGGCCAAGTTCACGACGAAGATCGGGTATCCGGATGAGTGGAAGGACTACTCGTCGTTGCAGATTACCGACGAGTCGCCGGCGACCAACATGATCGCGGCGGCCACGTTTGAGTTTGAGCGAGACCTGGCCAAACTCGGTGGTCCGATCGATCGCAACGAGTGGCACATGACTCCGCAAACGATCAACGCGTACTACAACCCGACGATGAACGAGATCGTGTTTCCGGCTGCGATCCTGCAACCGCCGTTCTTCAACATGGCCGCCGACGACGCGGTGAACTACGGCGGTATCGGGGCGGTCATCGGTCACGAACTGAGCCACGGGTTTGACGACAAGGGCAGCAAGTACGATGGCGACGGCAACTTGCGAAATTGGTGGACACCCAAAGACCGCGAAGAGTTCGAAGCGAGGGCATCGGGTTTGGTCGAGCAGTATGGCGAGTTCAAACCGTTCGAAGACATGACCGTCAACGGCGAGTTGACGTTGGGCGAGAACATCGGCGACCTGGGTGGGCTCGCGGTTTCTTATGCCGCCTATCGCTTGTCACTCGGTGACGAAGAGGCACCGGTCATCGATGGTCTGACAGGGGATCAGCGATTCTTTTTGGGTTGGTCGCAGATCTGGCGTCGTTTGTACCGCGAGCAGGAACTTCGCAAACGATTGATCACCGACCCGCACAGCCCGAGTGAGTACCGCGTCAACGGGATCGTTCGCAACATGGACGAGTGGTATGACGCGTTCGGCGTCGATGAAGACGACCCACTGTACGTCGCCCCAGAAGATCGAATTCGAATCTGGTAGATCGTCGGTTAGAGTGCAGCCTCCAGGCGATTCCAATCGCGCAGAATCGGCGGCTGCTATCTTTCAGCTCTTCGACGCTACCGCACGCATTTCGTTAGAACTCGCCAAGCAATCCGATCGTGATTGCTTGAGCGGTGAGGTCGTTGTAGAAGGCGGACCTCTGCGGTGCCTCATACCCTTGCAGTCCGCCGGGATCGAGGGCGGTGAGGTTGAGCAGCGGATCGATTTGTTCGCCCGCTCGCAAGACACGGCTGAGGTACAGAAAGTGGTACCCGACCGAGAAGCTCCAATCGCGGTTGAATCGGCGATTGAGGACCAAACGGATTTCTGGGGCAACGGCGAACTCATCGTGGTCGCGTGATCCCGCGTTGGTGTCTTGAACGAGCAGTCCGGTGTTACGCGTCGAGACATCGGTTCCTCCAGTGATCGGCACGGACGTGGTGGTCGATCCGGAGGCAGTGAGTGTGGAGCTGGTCACGCCGAGTCCGAGCTTCATGGTGGTCGCGAGAGACCACGGCCCGAAACAGGTTCGACCGCGAACGCCAAAGGCGGCCCCGTGGAAGTTGTTATCGGTCGCAAAACGGTCGGTTTCGTCGAGCGTGGTGTTGACGGCGAGCCCGCCTCCTCCGCCGATTACCCGTTTGAAATCGTGGATCGATATATCGTCATCGAGACGGATGTAGCTGTATCCGAAGAGGCCTTCGAGTTCGCGATCGGGTTGGCTGATCAACATCCCCCGCAGCAAGACATCGCCGGCGTGGAAACTGGTCGAAGAGCGGACGTCGATGTTACCAACCAGTTCACCGGGGAAGGCAACGAGTTCGGCGTCGTTCCCGAGACCTCCTGGGGAGACGTCGACAAACGGACGAGCCAAGATGCCGTAGGCGACCGAATCGCCTGAGAAGTTTTGGTCGACATCGTCTGCAAACAGGATCGACGCGGAGAGTCCGAGGCCGGAGTTTCCGAAGTAGCGTCCGATTTCAAATCGTCCGCCTGATCGTTCGTCATCACCGAGTTCGTCGGCTCCGAAGAGAATGGATGTGCTGCTGAGTCCGAGCACGCCGGCGTCTTCGCGGATCGTGCCCGTGGTGCTGGTGGTGACGAGCGCGGGTGCGGATTGACCGTTGATGTTCAGATGCACGTATTCAGCGCGTGCCCAAAAGCCCTTGAAGGGGTGCGCCAGGAAGCTCGCGATGTGTTCGACTCGGGGGTCGTAGACTCGGCCAGGGTGTTGGCAGGATTCGCAAAATTCCCCGGGCTGATAATTGCCGACTTCTCCGCAACTCTCGCATGTGGCCATGTCGGGGTTAGGAGCCAGAACGGGCCCATGCAAATCGACGTCTCCGTCGATGTACTGGATGTCTCCATCTTGCATATACACCTCGCCATCCTGCGTATATGCGGGGTCATGATATGTAGCGTCAGGGAATTCGGGTTCGTAATCGAACGTCGGTGACGAGGAGAGCTGCGTCGGGATTTTTTGGCCGATGGTGACCGGCATGGGTTCGGCGCCGAGGAAGTATTCGTTTTCGTCGAGCTCCCCGTCGATCAGCTCTCCGTCTTCGTTTCGAATTTCAACGCGGGTGACGACACCGGGTTGTTCGCCTGGCTTTTCCGTCAGAACGCGCGTGGGCTGGCGGTTCGGGCCGGCAAAGCGTCGCACGGGAATCCTCCGCGTGGATGTCGACGGGGATTCGTAGGATTCTTGCGCTGGGGCGCGCGTCGTCCAACAACCGGACGTGAAAATCACGCACGCGAATGCAATCAGGACGATTCGAGGAAACAAATTCACGTTGGAATTCCAGTAAAACTCATCGAGGATGGATTGCCGGGGCCGGCGGGATGCGTTCGGAGGTGTTTGACCGGTGGTGGACCGGGGTCGTGAAACACGTCAAAGGGGACATCCAATTGGTAGTGTGAGCAATCGTTTGAGCACGTCGCACGTGTCTTTCGACGCGAGGGCGAGCGGTGTCGGGTTTCGGGTTAGCAAACTTGAGCCAAAAGAGTCAAACCCGGATGGAATTTTTGGGACCAGGGGGCTCATTCATGGCAATCTGGGGGAATCGGTTTATCCTGAACTCCGTAGGTTTCCTGATTCACCCTCGGTGCCAGCTATGCCCCCCCTCACTCAACGCTCGTTCTACCATCGTGGCCGACGTTTGCTGCTCGAATCGCTCGAAGATCGACGGGTGCTCGCGACGCTCGGGGTCGATATCGGATTTTATTCGGGGACTCAATTTCCGGATCCAGAGGACGACCCGCCCGTCGAAATCAGTGGCCCGGTGCTTCGTGGGGAGACCGTGTATGTGGCGTTTCAGGTGCAAGACATTCGGGATGAACCCATCGATGACCCGGTAGGCGTGATCGCCCTGCCTCTCGATCTGGACTGGAACGGGGAGACGCTCCGATTCGAAGGCGATGCGAATCTCGACGCGTCGGGGAATCCCCAGTTGCCAAGCGATGACCGCTTGGTGACTCCATCGTTCCCGCTCCAGCGTGCGGTCGGTTCGTTGAACGTCCCGCCGGGTGACGGAGAGTTTGATGTGAACAATCCTGAGTTTGAACTGCAGGACGTTCGCGGCGGAGCCTTGCCGGCGTTGGGCCAAGGCCAAGCGATCGGTGTCGCCGCTCCAGAGGTGTTTAGTGAGTTGCCGTTTGTCGCAGTTGCCAATGCGGATGAAACCTTTTTGACCGCGGGGCTCAGCGGGGCGATGTCGTTTGCGGATGCGGCGGTGCTCGATGGCGTTGCCGGAATCGATCAGACGGAGGTCATTTCTGACGCACTCAATATCGTTCAGGTCGGATTGCAGATCGTTGGCGGGTCGATCGGCGGGGTCAAGTTCGATGACCTCAACGGCAACGGAACACGCGACGCTGGGGAACCCGGTGTCGAAGGCGTGACGATTGAGCTGACTCGTACGGATGAGGCAATGACCATCGCACCGGTCACCACCGACGCCAACGGGAACTATCTTTTCGACGATCTTCCCAAAGGCGTGTACTCCGTCAATGAAATTCCACCCACTGGTACGCAGCAGACAACGCCTGCGGATTCCTTGGCAAACCTTACCCTCAACCAAGACAACCAGAACATCGCTGACGTTGATATCGGCAACTTCACCCTAGTCACTCTTTCGGGTTCCAAGTTCAATGATGCCGATGGTGATTCCGTTCGCGACGATAGTGAAACCGGCGTTGAAGGGGTCACGATTAATTTGGACCTGGATAGTGACGGTTCCGTTGACCGAACCACTACCACGGACGCGGCGGGAAATTATGGGTTCGCGGATGTCGGACCCGGTCAACATACTATTCGTGAAGTGTTGCCCCCGGGTTTTGTCCAAACGCTGCCGGTGAACGACAACGGTTACGTGCAAAGCGTCACGAGTGGAGCCGACATCGAAGGGCTCGACTTCGGAAACCGAGAAGTGACCACGACGGTGTCCGGTTTCAAATTCGACGATGTCAACGGCGACGGCCTGCGGCAGGCGGGTGAGCCCGGTGTCGAAGGAATCACGGTCCAGCTCGATGTGGATAGCGATGGGAGTGACGTTCGCAGTGTTCAGACGGCCGCCGATGGGTCGTTCGTTTTTGAAAACGTTCCCGCGGGTATGCATCGCGTTGCGGAGATGCTGCCGGTCGATGCGGTCCAGACCGCTCCTGGTGGGAACGGCGTCATCGAGGTTGATGTCGATCCGCCGGCAACGGTCGAAGACCTGTTATTCGGAAATTTCACGCTGACAACGCTGAGCGGCGTCGTGTTTGAGGACGTCAACGGAAACGATATTCAAGACGCCGGGGAACCTGGTATCGAGACGACGGTTGAATTGGACCTGGACAGTGACGGCAGTGTTGATTTGACGGCGATGACGGATGCTGATGGACGATATGAGTTCGACAACGTGGGGCCGGGGACTCATCGGATAACCGAAGTGGTGCCGACAGGGTTTCTCAATCCACCAACGCCCGCAGAGTATTCGATCGCCAACCAAAGTGGCGTGGATCGAGCAGATTTGGACTTTGCGAATCGACAACTTGATTCCGTCGAAGGCAGTATTCAAGGGTTTGTCTACACCGACAACGACTTTGACGGTGTCTTTGACCCGGTTGAATTCGGATTGCCCGGTGTGACGGTACGTTTGGAGTCGGCCGATGGTGGTGTTGCCCGAACCGCCACGACCGCGGCCGACGGCAGCTATGTTTTCCTGAACGTTCCTGCGGGGAACTACCGGATGATCGAAGAGCAGCCATCCGGTTTTGGCGACGCGTCGATTACTCCCGGTCGGGTTTTGCCTCTCGGTGAAACCATTGGTACACCCGATGGATTGAACGCGTTCAGCGGCGTCACACTGGGGGAAAACCAAACGGCGATCGACTACAACTTCGGTGAAGTCCTGACGGCGGTTACCAAACGGATGTTTGTCGCCTCGGCTAATGTGCGTGGAGAATTGGCGTCCAACGCGGGTACGCCGGCACTGACGATCGATGGGACCCGCGGTGATGACCAGATCATCATCGAGAATCTCGGTGAGCAGGGTTTTCAGATCTTTGTCAATGACGAACCGGGTGTGATTGTTTCACCCGAGCAGGCATCGCTCGTGCTGATAGATGGACTCGGAGGTCAAGACCGGGTGGAGTATCGCGGGAGCGTCGACGCCGAACAGATCCGCACGCGGCCGGGTGAGTTCTCGGTCACTACGCCCAGGCAGTCGATCGGCGTTTTTGATGTCGACGACATCCGAATACAAGGTGGTGGCGGTGATGATCACGCAATCATCCGTGACTCGGCAGGTTCCGATACGCTCAACGCCGCGGCCAACGCTGTGTTGGTGAGTTTATCGAGCGATCAGAGCATTGGCGTTGTCGATGTTCCGGTGGTGCAAGCCGTTTCGGACGTGGACGAGGCGGAGGACACCGCGACGATCGAGGCGATTGATTTCGTACTGCAGCTCGCGGGCGATTGGAACTAGAGCATGTATCGACGAACGTGCTGCCACTTTCGCGATCGGCTTACTCTTCTTGCAGCCATCCGATCGCGGTGGGAATGCCGGGGTTGATCATCGATTCGTAGTGGTCACCGGTGGGTGTGGCTTCGAACGTGACGTTTTTCCCTGCAGACTTCGCTAGGCTGACGAACGTTTCGGCGTCCCGGAAAGGCACGTTGCTGTCGTCTCGTGCGTGGAAAACCAACACCGGACAATCGAGCGTATCGATATGGTTCGTCGGAGATGACTCCACAATGAATTCGTTGATACCGGGAAAGATCGTGCGAACGACGAGATTTGACGTCATGTCACCCATTCGCGATTCCAGGTCGTATGCGGCGGCGTAGGCGACACACCGGTAGATTCGATCATCGTGTGCGGCCAGCAGCAACGAGAGGCTGCCGGCGGAACTGTGCCCGGCACAACTGATTCGATTGGGGTCAACCATCTTTAACGAGTTCAGTGCGAACTCGATTGCATTACGTCCGTTGACGACTCCGGCGCCGGCTTCCTTGAACGCTGGATAGGCTTTGCTGATCAAACGCATCATGGCTTCTTCGTCTTCCGTCTCGGCGCCCGAGGGCAAGCCGCCGTCGAGGGAATACTGAATCACAACAAAGCCGGCTTCGGCGTACGGCAGCGTTTCTGCATCGTAGGAATCGTTCTCTTCGAGCGTGACGCCGTGAAGCATCGGGGTACCCGCCGGTGCCGTGAGGACGCAGGGCAGCGATCGATCGGCGTGGTCTCCGGGAGGAACAAAGACACGCATCTGCATCGTTTGGCCAGGAATAGCAGGGTTGGCGGCGATGCGGACGAAGTAACGCTTCACTCCCGAGGGATACGTCATTTCGGGGTTGCGGAGTCGTGGAAACTGCGCGGGCGGGAGGGCTGCTTTGAGCGAGACAGCAATCGGTACGGGTTTACCGCTGTTGATTCGTGATTGAAACGCGAGCCCGATCGCGCCGCAGCAGATAATAGGAAGAAGGATGACACCACCGACGACGAAAAAGACCCACTTGGGGATTCCGCCTTTTGGTTTCGATGGTCCCGGGTTTACCGTCGGGGACGTTGCGGGGCGGGGGCGGGGGCGGTGTTGTGGTGGTTGATTTGGAAAGCTCGCAGGTCCGGGAGTGGGTGCAGTCCCGGGAGTGAATGTCGAAGCGGGCTGCGGCGCAGGGGTGGGTTGCGGCGCAGCAGGTCGAGGTTGGGCGGCAGGTTTCGCGGTGTCGGTTCCGGCGATCCGCAGCATGGTTCCGCAGCCAACGCATTTGACTTGGGACGCGGTCGCCAGCGGGACGACTTTCATGCGTTGTTGGCATTTGCCACATCGGACAATGATCGGAGATGCTGGCATGCTTTCACTCTTTTCGCGAACGACTCATGTGGAGAATTCGTTCGGAGTATACCGCAGCGGAGCGAGACGATGCGCGTCGGTGGCGTTCGTCGCAGTGGTCGTGTCAGGACTTGCGGGAACGTTTCTTAGTCGGTTGCACGTTGAGAATAGGCATCTCGGGGAGAGAGCTGAGGAACCGCCGCCCGTAGGGTTTGGTTTTGATACGGCCATCGAGGACGACGACCATTCCCTCATCGCTGCGGGTGCGAATCAACCGTCCAAAACCTTGACGAAACTTGATGACGGCTTCGGGGAGTTGGTAGTCAGAGAACGGGTTCCCGCCCGCGGCGCGGATGGCTTCCAAACGGGCTTCGAGCAGCGGATGATCGGGGACGGAGAACGGCAATTTGGTGATGATGACGTTGGTGAGTGCATCACCGGGAACGTCAACGCCTTGCCAAAAACTGTCCGTCCCTAGCAGCACGCCGCGTGGGTTCTCGCGAAACGCGTCAAGCAATTGGGTGCGGTTTCGTTCGCCTGCTTGGCTGTAGAGTTCGAGATTCTTTTCGATCAGCCACGGCGTGATCGCTTCGGCGCAGCGTCGCAGTAACGCGTAGCTGGTGAAGAGTACAAAGGTGTGACCGTCGCAGTAGTCGGCGAACCGTTTGATTTGTTGCGGGATCGACCGTTCGAAATCTTCACGCTGCGACGAAGGATCGGGCAAACCGTTGACGATGACGAGTTTGGCTTGCTTTTGATAGTCGAACGGGCTGCCGACCTGTAGGTTGCGTCCTCCGGTCAGCCCGACGCGGCTGCGGAAGAACGAGAACTTTTGTTCGTCACCGCTGGCCAGTGTCGCGCTGGTCATGACGACCGAATCGATATCGTCGTTTTGAAACAGCTCGGTTCGGAGCGTTGCACCGATGTCGATGGGCGATGCGGAGAGAGAAACGCGGTCTCGCCCGCGTCGGTTTCCGGTGGTCTCGACCCAGTAAACACATTCATGTTCACTTTTTTGAGCCAGCCATTCCCGCAGACCTCCCGCGAGGGCGAGCAGTCGATCGTGAGCGGACTGGAAATCTTGCCGATCGGAATCGTTTTCCTGAGCGTCGGCGTGAGCCCGCAGTTTCCGCGCGAGTATCTCCATCGGTTCGCTCAACGGGTTGCTGACCAAGTCGGGATGGTGGACGCGTCCGTTGCGGGACTTGGTTTGTTCGAACCAATCGAGGACGTCCGCGAAAAGGTTGCTCGCGGCGTAGCGGCATCGATCGACCTCGGCTTGGAGACCTTCCAGTCCGTGCGCAACGAGTAGACCTTTTTGTTGCCGATCGTTGTAAAGCCGATCAAACAGATAGTCGAACTGGCCACTGGTCAAACGCATGCCGAGGTGATCGCCGGCGACGGATTCGATGGTGTGACATTCGTCGAGGATGACGGCGTCGTAGTCCGGCAGGAGCGAGAACCCTTGCCGCCGCATCGCCATGTCGGTGAACAGCATCGCGTGGTTGACGATCAACACCTGTGCGTTTTGGGCTCGGCGTCGGGCGCGGAAATAGAAGCACTCTTTGAAGTGCGGGCATTTGCTCCGTAGGCAGTTTCCCGTATCGCTGCGGACTTCGTCCCAAACGGCCGCATCGGGTTTGATTTCCAACGAGGCGAGCGATCCGTCATTGGTTTCTTTGGACCACTTTTGGATGTTTCGCAGTTGTTGGATTTGGAAGTCGTTTGCCATCAGCGACGTGGATTTCGCGACGGCACGTTGCATCCGGCGGATCGAGAGGTAGTTGCCGCGACCTTTGACGAGCACGGCGGAAAACTCTCGCGGGATGACACTGTTGAGCAGTGGAATGTCTTTGCCGACGAGTTGTTCCTGCAAGCTGATCGTGTGTGTTGAGATCAGCACGCGTCGGCGTTGGTTTTCGTCTGAGGTGGCTTTTTTGGGTTGGGAGACGACGTCGTCGATTTGATCGTCAGGATCGGAGTCGACGGCGGGGCGTTTCCCCTCGGCTTGGTTGCGGGTTGCGAAGAGGATCGCGGGAACGAGGTAAGCGAAACTCTTGCCCGTCCCCGTTCCGGCTTCGGCGATCAGGTGTTCTTTTGCATCGATGGCAGCGGCCACCTCGCGAGCCATCGCGAGTTGCTGTTCGCGTGGTTCGTAGTTGCTCAGTCGCCGGCTGATGCTGCCGCCGGGACCGAGGATGGAATCAACGTCGAGCACATCGCCGCGCGGAGGTTCGTTCCCGCCGCTCGGTTGTTGGTTCGGTCCTTGGTTCACGGAGTTGAGTCCGCCTGCGGGTCGGAGTCCGGATTGTCGGGGGCGACGTCCACGATCGGTCGGTCGTAGATGCGATGTGTCTTGGTGCAGGTCGCACCACCGCGGGTGATCGTTCCGCGTGAGAGTTGGTTGCTCTCGAGCACCCACGAGAACTCACCGACGGTGATCCCGTAGTCGATCGAAGCGGGCACGATCGGATAGAGCGTGACCAGACCGAGACCCCATTTTTGATATTCGGGCAGCACGTTCGCACTGACCAAACGCAGCCGTTTAATTTTCTTTCGTCCCAGCAGCAAGTGCAGCCAACCAAACGGAAGCAGTTTGCCACCGATGCGGCGGATGATCGGGTTGTAGTCGAGCAAACCGAATCCGGCGCCGACGGGTTTGCCATCGATTTCCGCGATGCTGGTCAATTCGGGGACGAGCAAATGTTTGAGTCCGTTGCTTTGTTCATCGACCTCGGCTTCGCTCATTGGGACGTAACCCCAGGTTTGTTTGAGCGATTGGTTGTAGATGTTGAGGAAGATCCGAACGTCTTCCTTGAAGTGTGATCGTCGGATCGGCCGGGTCGTTGCTTTGAATCGCTTCATCGACTCTTCCATGATGTACATCATCTTGGGGTCGAGTTCGCTGAGGATGTCGATCGAGGCTTCGTAGCTGAAGATGTCTTGCGACTTTTCGAAGCCGAATGAATTGATCAGCTTCTCGTAGTACGGCTTGTTGTAGGTGATCAAGAATGTCGGTGGCGAATCGAACCCGTCGACGAGGAGTCCGACCTCATAGTTGAGGCTGGGGTGGACCGGTCCGCGGGCGACGGTCATGTTCCGATCGCGGAGCCAATCGCAGGCGGCGGAAAGCAGCGCGGTGGCGGCCTCCTGGTCGTCTTCGCATTCGAAGAAACCGAAAAAGCCGATCGTGTCTTTGTGGGTACGGTTGTGAGCGTGATTGACGATTGCGACCACCCGGCCGACCACCACATCACCACGCTTGGCGAGAAAGCACTGTGCCTCGGCGTCTTCGTAGAAAGGGTGGGGTTTGAAACCGACGAGCTTTTTGCGTTCATCCCACAACGGCGGAACCCAGTTCGGGTCGTCGCGGTAGAGTCGCCGTTCGAGTTCCAAGAACGCTTTTTGGTCGCGGCGGGTCTCGACGGCGAGGCAGGTGACCTCCGACATGTTGGTTCGACTTTGATGAGGCGGGGATGGATCATGGCGACGACTGCGACGGCTAGGGTGTTGAACAGCCGGTCGGTATCGTGAACGATAAAGCTCCGCCAAGAATAACAAACCTCACCCGATCAGCCCATCGACGAACGGGCACCAGAAAGGCCGACCCCCTTGGAAATTCTCCGCAGCAGCCAAAACGCGACGATCCGACGGTTGGCCGGTCTTCGGAACAACCGTCGCCGACGAGCCGCTGGGGTGGTTTTAGTGGATGGAGCTCGCGAGACGCTGCGGGCGATCGAGTCAGGGATGCGTCTGCTCGGCTTCTATGAGCAGGTCGCCGGCGAGACCCTGCCGATCGATGGCGGTCCGGAATTGCAAAGTGTTCGAGCACATGCGATCGAGTCGGGTGTGTATCGGGGCGTGACCCGTGAACTCTTCGCAAAGGTTTGTTACGGCGAGGCGGATGACCGGTGCCTCGCGGAGTTTGTCCATCCGGGCGATTCGCTCGCGGATCTTCCGGAGTTGCGGCCCGGTTTGGTGTTGGTGCTCGATCGGGTGGAAAAACCTGGCAACATCGGCGCGATTTTTCGGACCGCGGACGGGGCGGGCGTTTCTGCGGTTTTGTTGAGTGATTGCCCGAGTGATCGTTTCAACGCCAATGCGATCCGCGGGTCACTCGGCGCGGTGTTTACCGTACCCGCGGCATCGGGCACGGCGTCGGAAATTGCAGAGTACCTGTCCGATCACGTCGACGAGATGTTTGCGATGAGGGTGGAAGGATCGACGTCGTTGTATACGGTCGATTTGAGTGCAGCGGGGCCGCGTGGTCGAACGGCGGTAATCATGGGCAGCGAAGCGGATGGACTGGCCCAACGGTGGCAAGAATGGCGGTCGCCTGCTCGGCGAAACGACCAAAAACTTTCGGGGGAGAAGCCTCCGATGGCGAAAATCCCCGGAATTCACCTACCGATGGCGGGTCATGTCGACAGCCTCAACGTCTCGGTTTCGGCGGCATTGGTGGCGTATGAGTCCGTTCGCCAGCGTTGCAATCGGTGCGAATCGGACGTTCGGAACGATTGATTCCAGCGGAACCACCGCTGCATCTCGGAGAATCGTTAATGTCGGCGCCACCGGTCGACGATACAGAGGTTGTCCGACAATCCGTTGGTGAATACCTGTGAGTGTCGGAGCGGAAAATGTGCCGGGGGGGTACATGATCCAACAGATCGTGAGCGTAAGGATTCCGCTATGGACAGAGAGATGCCTCGTGAGTTCCGTCAGTGTCGACGGGTCTCTAAGAAGCGAATTTGGCTAGCCGGTTTGATTGAATCAAACTGGCTCAAGCTGGGAGCCGGTGTATCGGTGGGAATCGCCTCATGCGGTCTCGTCGAGGGAACTGCATCCGCGGCCGACGCTCACACGAGCGGAGGGCACGTCCGCAGCAATCCATACGTCAGTCCGACGTCGTTGCCCGCGAGCTTGTTTGCAAACGCTCCTCAGGGCGAAGGGCAACAAAGTGCCCAAGCCAAAGGGGTCGTGCAAACGTCGGATCTTCAGTACTCCGAACTGCGACTCAAAAGCATCGGCACGGCGGTTGGTCTGGTACCGATCGGTAACCCGCGGTCGGTGACTCCGTCGGTCGAGGTCAGCAAGCCGAATCCGTCGAAGATTCGGGTTAATCCGATGGCCAGCGGGCCGTCCGATCTGATCGATCAACCCGTTGTCGTGTTGAACCAAAACGCTCCCACCGCAACGAACCACCCACGCATCGTTTCGATGCGACGCAACGGGTTTTCGTCCGATGGGCAGTCCAGCAGCGACGCGGCCGAGCCGGTGAACGGACCGCAGTGGGGAGTCCCCTCGGTCGCTCAGACGCCCGTGCCGGAACCGCAAACGACCGCCAAAGCCATACCGGCCGAAACGCCTGTCCCTGCGACGGTCACTACAAAGCCCGCCGTTCGGCCGCATGTGGTATCCAACGAAATCCAAACGCGAGTCGCGGCGGTTCAGGAGGAGACGCACGAGCCGGTGATGTTCTCGTTCAGCGATTTCTCTGAATCGAACGATTCCGATCGAACGCCGGTCACAGAGCAAGCCTCGGCGGAACCGCAACCGATCGATGCAGGCCCCACCGGGTTTGTTATCCCGCCACCACCGGCGGATGCCTTCGCGGCGACCGGACCGACGGCAACCCGCGATCGAAAACCGACCAAAACCACAACCGAGAACCTGCCACCGCTGCCCGCGCCGAGTCGGCATTGGGTCGCATCGGCGGGATCGGACGGTTCGCCCGTGAAACGCATTCAACGTCATCGGAAACATGTCGAGGTGGCTGCACCTCCGATGATTCCGACGGCCAGAAGAGAACACACCGGGACCGTTTCGGCGGCCCCGATTGTTCCGGCAAAACTTGCCGGATTCGCTCTGCCCAAACCGGCTGCAGCGAAGCAAGACACGAAACCGCAGAAAGAGGCTGTTCCCGTGCCGAAAGTCACGGAATCACCCCTGATGCGTGAAATTCGTGAAACTCATCCGACGGCACGCATTAGCTTGGCGGAGATGAAGGACCAAGTGATCGTTCGGGGCGTCTGCCGCACCCGCGAACAGGCGACTGAAATCATTCGCCTGGTCCGTAGTCGGTTTTTGGTCCTGTAGATGACCAGTTGGTTATCCGTTAGTCGCAACAACAAAATTCTGTCATTCGCAACGTGTCGGTCTGGTGACCGCCAAACAATGTCTCGAGGTTCGGATCATGAACATTACTTGGATTCCTCGCACCCAGAAGTGCTCGAGCGGGGCTGTTTCCCGCTTCCGGGCCGGTATCGGTGTCGCTCTGGCAACGCTCGCGTGTTCGCTCACCGGGTCAGTCGCTGACGCACAACTGCTCAAGAGTTTGCAACACGAGGGACAGTCGTTCCAGGTCGTACCGGCCTCGGAGATGTCCAGTTTGCTGCCCGGGCCGCTGTCGAATCTCGATAGCGAAATCGCCCAGGTGGGTTGCAACAGCGGCAGCTGCAGTACCGGCCAGTGCAGTACCGGCGAATGCGGCAACGGGCAGTGTACCGGCCAGTGCGGCGGGAACTGCAACGGTGCCGGCTACGGCGGCTACGGCGGTGCCCCATGCATGAGTTGCCCGACCTGCGATCCGTTCTGCTATGGACGGGTTGAGGCGTTGCTGATGCGTCGGGAGGACCTGTCGCGGTTCACCCGTTCACGCGAGTTTTCGATGGACGAATACGACTTTGAACTCGCCCCGCGGGTCACGATCGGAACCGTGCCAGACTGCGTCAGCGGTACCGAAGTCAGCTTCACCGGACCGATCAATTGGAATATGTCCAACAGCGCTGCAGGCGTGACGGGCAGCACGTTCCTCTCCGAACGAGTGCCCGCCGTTTTGCTCGGCAGTGCACTCGCCGATCAGGACATCGGTTTCACGTTCCTGTATGACCCCGAAGCAACGGGTCCTGCGGACGATCCGAGCGACCCGATTGCTTTCCAGAGCCAACGCTATGAGTCGACCTACTGGAGTGCCGAAGCGAGCCGCACGTCGGTCGCTTGGGACATCGCGAAACTGCTCTTCGGTGCTCGTTACATCAGCTTCGAAGAGGAGTACCGCTACACCGCGTCCAACGGTGCCGCACCGGCCGACAACGGATATATCTACGCCGACACGCAGAACGACCTGATCGGTCTGCAGGTCGGATTGGACATGTACAGCCCGGTTTGCCGCTTCGGTTCAACGTATCTGCGAGCACGGGCCGGTGGTTACTGGAACCTGTCCGAAGCCACCGCAGTGGTCGACGACCAAGACGAACGCCTCTACGCAATGCGAGATGATGACGGCGACTTCGCCTACATGATCGAGCTGAGCAACGGTGTGAACTACCAAGTCGGCGAACTGTTGTCGCTGCACGCCGGTACCGAACTCTGGTACCTCGGCCAAGTCGCAACGGCCGAGGACCACATCCCATCGATCGTCGGGGCACGGGCACCGGTTCAATCGCTTGACGCCGGTGACGATGTGTTGTTCGTCGGTTTCAGCGTCGGGGCGACGATGAAGTACTAGGTCCAGCAATGACCTCTTCCGACCTGTTGGGGTCGGAGGAGGGTGAGGTTGGAACGTCGATTTGACACCGCAAAAGACGGGAAAAAACGACTTTTTAAGAAGCCCCGTTGAACGCGTCCGCCACGGCTTGATGAACGATCTCGCCACGATGAATGTTCAACGCCGAGGCGAGTGATCCGGAAGGAGTCGCATCGCCCTGACCGGCCAAGCGAATGACATACGGCAGGGTCGCGTTGCAAAGGGCAAACGTACTCGTGCGGCCTACCGCACCGGGCATGTTGGCGACACAGTAGTGAACGACATCATCGATGATGTAGGTCGGGTCGCTATGAGTCGTGGGGCGGCTGGTTTCGATACAGCCGCCTTGGTCAACCGCGACGTCGATAATCACGCTGCCCGGTTTCATCATCTTCAAGTCCGATTCGCGGACCAATTGAGGGGCCTTCGCACCTGGGATCAACACCGAGCCGACGACGAGATCGGCTCGTTGGATCTCTTCGAGAATAGTATGTCGATCGCTGAAGAGCACGTTCACGTTCGCCGGCATGATGTCATCGAGATACCGAAGCCGGTCGAGATTGACATCGAGGATCGACACGTCCGCCTGAAAACCGGCCGCGATTCGAGCCGCGTTGGCACCGACAATGCCGCCACCCAAGATCGTAATGTGCGCCGGTGCAACTCCTGGTACACCACCTAGCAGAATGCCGCGTCCCATCTGCGGTCGTTCGAGGTATTTTGCCCCTTGTTGGATGCTCATGCGTCCGGCCACTTCGCTCATCGGCGTCAGCAGAGGAAGTCGCCCTTCATCGTCGCGAAGTGTTTCGTACGCGTAGCATGAGGCGTCCGATGCGAGCATCGCTTCGGTGAGTGAATCGCTCGCGGCGAAGTGAAAGTACGTGAAAACAATTTGACCCGGCCGGATCAATTCATATTCACTCGGTTGGGGCTCTTTCACTTTGATGATCATGTCCGCTGACGCAAAGACTCCTTTGGCGTCATCGACGATGACCGCGCCGGCCTTGCGATAGACTTCGTCAGGCATGCCCGAACCGGCTCCGGCGCCCGATTGAATCAACACCTCATGGCCCCGGCTGCGTAGTTCCTCCACGCCGACGGGCAACAACGCGACTCGGTATTCGTCAGATTTTACTTCGGTTGGGACGCCGATTCGCATGGCATTTCTCGTTGTTGACGTGGCGGGAATTCCGCGTGGGAAGGGCAATGTTGCGATCTTGCGGGGCAGCCTGCAGGATCACGGTGGGTGAGTAGATTCTGCCGCCAACGATCGGTTGATTGTCAATCAACGCCTTGCTGTCGGCAAACAAAAAAGGCCCGCTCCAATCAAGGAACGGGCCTATAGATATCAATCTGCTTTTGCAGAGGGTCAACCGGTCTATTTCAGCAACTCAGCTAATTCGCTGTCGAGTTCCGCTTCGCCCACGTTGTGGCGAACCACACGTCCTTTACTGTCAATCAGCATCATCGTAGGTAGGGTCTGGACGCCGAATTGTTTGGCCAATGGGCTGCCTTCGAGTCCGCCGTCTTCGTAGAGCTGAACCCACGGAACGGAGTTTTCTTTCAGGTAGGCGATGGCCTGTTCACGCGAATTGTCGATGTTGACACCGACCAATTGCAGGCCCGCACGCTGGTAGCGGGCTTGAAGGCTGCGAAGGCGTTTCATGTCCTGTTTGCACGGCTCGCACCAGGTTGCCCAGTAGTGCAAGACGATGGGGCGACCCCGCATTTGGCTTAACCGGAACGGCTTGCCTTGGATCGTGCGGCCTTCCAATTCGACCTCGCGGCCGACCGATTGCAAACGCACCGCGGCGCCGGTGGCCCGTTCGGCGGCGTCGGTTCCGCGGAAATCGCTGGCGACTTCCTTGTAGAGCTTCAACGCGGCCTTGTCGTCACCCTCAAACTCTTTGCTGAGTGCGAGTTGTAGTTTGGCCGATGCGGTTTCAGGGGCACGTGGGTAACGCTCGGTGAACTCGGTCAGTTCGCCCAACCACCATTCTTGAATCTTTGCGAAGTCAGCGTCGGGGCTTTGGCGAGCAATGTACTCGGTTCCGATCAACTGATACTCGGTGTAGGCACGAAGAGCTTTGCTTTCCGGTGCACTCGATTTGGACAGTGAACGGGCGAGCGATTGCAACCGCGACAAACCCTCTGGGTAGGCACCGCTTTGCACGGCAACACTTACCGTGTCGACCAGTTGGCGGGTCCATGTATCGCGTTCTTCCAAGGAAGTGGCCGCATCAATCAGGCTTGCAACGACGTCAGCCCGTTTGGCGTTGAGGACGGCGAGGTCCTTTGTTTCAGTTGCCCGAGCCAAGCGAGAATCGATCGCCTCGAGTTGGCCGACGAGTTTTTGCGTCTTGGCGTCACCGGCGCTCGAACCGTTCGATGTTGGGGCGGTGACACCGCCGGGAGTGAAGAAATTCCCGCCCGACTGAGCGATCGGTTCCCCGTTTTCAGCGAGTGTCGGAAGGTCGAGGAGCTTCCAAGTATCACCGGCACGCAAGATGGTGCCGACCATCAATTGTCCTGATTTGTTGCCGGATTCAAACATCGCTACGGCGTTCTCGTAGGCGGTGACGTCTTTGTCGAAGCCAGGTTCGCCGGCCGGCATGACACCCGGTGAAGTGGCCGCAAATTGCAGCCATTTTGAGTCTCGATTGACGATTCGTTGGGACCGGGCAAAGTCCTTGAACTTGGACGCCGCACGGACGGCTTTCTTGGTAAGGCTGTCTCGCAGATCGCCGGTGATTCCGACCCCACGGATGTCCGAAGGGGTGGCCAGGAGGGCAGCAAATCGAGTCGCGTCTTGGTCGGCGAGTGCCGCGATCAGCTCCATCGTGACCTCTTCGGCCGAAATGGTTTTCCATTCGTCGATGACCCCGTCTTCATCTGAATCCAGGCCCCATCGTGTGCCCCCGGTCGCCATCCAGCGGTACTGATCCGCTTTCCCGTTGTAGTTGGCATCGACGTCCCGGTAGACCTCGACTCCGTATTGAAAGTAGCTCCAAAGGTCGACTTTTTTGTCCCCGTTGGTGTCGGCAAACCGTCGCAACATGGTCCCGTCAGGCCCCAGAACCTCCCAACCGGACCAGTCGTCTCGTTCAATATCGCGGACTTCGCAGCGACTGACTTGGTCCTTCGTGACTTCGTCGAATTCGACGCCATTTTGGACGGGTTTCAGACCCAGAGCGGCAGCGGGAGAAGGCGGCGCGGCCTGTGACAAGGAGGCACTCGTCAACGCGGCAGCGATCGCCAGCGAGAGAGCAAGAGGATGCAGGCATGGTGACTGCGGGGACAGCGAATGGTTCATGGTGACGCTTCAAATCCTTCTGATGGTACCGATTTAACGTGGAGGCTTGTTCACGAATGGAAGGGGCGGAGATTGTCGACTGTTCGTCACGGCGACCGGAGTTCTCGGCATCGAGCCGGCCGGGACCACTGTGATTAACGGTCGGAACGGATTTTCCGCACCGGATCGAGCTATTTTGCCTGAACCATGTTGTTGAAGGGAATGTCGATTCAAGTATTCACCCTGACTAACCCGAAAAAACTTGCTCGTGCCGGAGTGAAAAGCTTCGAACTCGCGTACCAAGCGACTGAAATTTTGCGAATTTTCGACGCATTTCCAGGCAAAAGAGCCTTTGACAAGCGTCAAAAAGTTCCTACACTTCGTCCCCTCTGGTCGCGAGACCGGGGTACACGGGCGTGTAGCTCAGTTGGTTAGAGCGCGTCGCTGATAACGACGAGGTCCCAGATTCGAGTTCTGGCACGCCCATTTTTGAGGTTCGAAAAGGAATCGCCGAAGGCCGAGATTACAGGTTTCCCTGAATCACCTTCTGCGTTACTCTGTCGAGCTTCAACCCAAGGGGGTATAGCTCAGTTGGGAGAGCATCTGCTTTGCAAGCAGAGGGTCGTCGGTTCAAGTCCGTCTACCTCCACTAGAAGATGTTGGAAGTGAGTGAGTTTGTCTCGCTCGGACGCGTCTTCGCGGGATAAGAGTAACTAGCCATTGGCTGGTCGTTCTTGCCGCGAGTAACCGTCCGAACAACGAGATAAAACGGTCAATGAAAACAATTTGAAATTTTGTTTCAGATTGAACTTGACCTCCGGCGACGGATCGCTATTCTTCCCAACCCGCAACCGAGAAGTGGTCGCGAGCTTCATCGCTCCGGCAGGTTCTCAGTTGTGGTTTTCAAGCGAAACGCTGATGAAAACTTTTTAAAGATTTCCTCACTGTTCCGCTTGACGCGAAGTCAGCTCATCGCTAACTTCTCCGCTCGCTCGAAAACGACCGGCCGAGATCATCTCTCACTGTGAGGGGAAAATGATCTCGACCGGCTGCTTTCGGCAGCGTCTCTTGGTCTGCTCGCAACAGCGAGTGGTTCAGGAAACTGATTTTTGACAATTTGGTTGTTTGGTAGTTGGCATCTGAAAAGAGCACCATATGTGGATGTTGAAGCCGGCCTTTTTCCGGGGCACGGTGAATCATTCACGCAAGGTAGTTTATAAAGTTCTTTGGAAGCGTCGCCAGTCATGAACGCCTGTGTTTTCACGGGTTGATTGATCTGGTGATTGATTCGATTGGATTCTTGAGAGGCCAGGCTCAATTAAATGAGTTTGGCCACTATGTGATATCGTTAATAGATTCTATTGAAATCTATGAGCAAGAGCAATGTCGGTTTTGTTCGCGGTTCGCCGCGGTCGGGATCGGTGGCTTGAGTTCGGGATTTCGGTGGCCAATCTATCAAGGGCACATGGGGGATGTCTTGGCGTTAGAAGGAGAAGGGCGTGGAAGTCTGCGAAAAGCCTGGGGAAGTTGACACACAAGTGATGATCCCGGGATTCCCGACCGCAGCATACTGAATACATAGGTATGTCTGTAACAACCTAGTGAACTGAAACATCTAAGTAACTAGAGGAATAGAAAGAAAAATCGATACCGTTAGTAGCGGCGAGCGAAAACGGTATAGCCCAAACCGTGAGGGTTTCCCTCGCGGGGTTGTAGGACTTCGATATAGGATTGTGATTGGTTAGCGGAACGGCTTGGAACGGCCGGCCACAGAGGGTGACAGCCCCGTACGCGAAAACTTCATTGCACCTTAGAAGCACCTGAGTAGGTCTAGTCACGTGAAACCTAGACTGAATCCACGGGGACCATCCCGTAAGGCTAAATACTCTCTAACGACCGATAGCGAACCAGTAGCGTGAGTGAATGGTGAGAAGAACCCCTGCTAGGGGAGGAATGTGAACCTGAAACCATGTGCCTACAAGCGGTCGGAGCACTATTTTAATGTGTGACGGCGTGCCTTTTGCATAATGATCCGGCGAGTTGTGGTAAACGGCTTGGTTAAGTTCTGACGGAACGAAGCCCAAGGGAAACCGAGTCTGAATAGGGCGATTGTCGTTTGCTGCAGACGCGAAACCTGTGTGATCTACCCATGAGCAGGTTGAAGCGCGGGTTAAACTGCGTGGAGGACCGAACCCACTTAGGTTGAAAACTGAGGGGATGACTTGTGGGGAGGACTGAAAGTGTAATCAAACCAGGAGATAGCTCGTTCTCTCCGAAATATCTTGAGGGATAGCGTCGAGTAAATTAGTAACCGGGGGTAGAGATACTGAATCGGATGGGGGCCCTTCCCGGGGTACCTCACTGAACCAAACTCCGAATACCGGTTGCCGTACCTCGGCAGTCAGTCCCTGGGGGATAAGCTCCAGGGTCGAGAGGGAAACAACCCAGATCGCCTGCTAAGGTCCCGAAGAATTACTTAGTCACTAAGGAAGTTGAAGTGCTATGACAGCTGGGATGTTGGCTTAGAAGCAGCCACCATTTAAAAAGTGCGTAACAGCTTACCAGTCGAGCATTTCTGCGCCGATAATGAACGGGAGTAAGTAATTCACCGAAGCAGCGGATTCTAGATTTATCTAGAGTGGTAGGAGAGCGCCGATGATCAGATACGAGCCGTACGGTAACGAGCGGTGTTGGGGTCATCGGGTGATTATGCCGGAATGAGTAACGATAAAACAGGTGAGAATCCTGTTCGCCGAAAGCCTAAGGTTTCCTGGGGAAGGTAATTCCGCCCAGGGTTAGCCGGTACCTTAGTCGAGGCCGAAAGGCGTAGACGATGGATAGAAGGTCAATATTCCTTCGCCGGTTGTGTATTCAAAGCAGGGACGGCGTCCAGAAAGTGAGCGGTACGAATAGAAATGTCCGTAGCGAAAACTGAGGTGACCGGGGTTAAATGTCCGGTTATAGCCAAGGTATAGCTCGAGAGCATCCAAGTTCTCGAAGTCATTGGAAGGACGTCCAAGAAAAGCTGCGATGATTAAGCAACTGACCGTACTAAAACTGACACAGGTAGGCGAGATGAGAATTCTAAGGCGCTCGGGAGAACTGTGGTTAAGGAACTCTGCAAAATGGCCCCGTAAGTTCGCGATAAGGGGCGCCTCTTTCGGTTCACGCTGAGAGAGGCCACAGAAAATCGGCTCTAACGACTGTTTATCAAAAACACAGGTCTCTGCTAACACGCAAGTGGATGTATAGAGACTGACGCCTGCCCGGTGTTGGTAGGTTAAGGAAGACTGTTAGCGTAAGCGAAGCAGGCGACCGAAGCCCCAATAAACGGCGGCCCTAACTATGAGGGTCCTAAGGTAGCGAAGTTCCTTGTCGGGTAAGTTCCGACCTGCATGAAAGGCGTAACGATTGGAGCACTGTCTCAACCACAGACCCGGTGAAATTGTAGTTGTGGTGAAGATGCCACATACCCGCGGTTAGACGGAAAGACCCCGTGAACCTTTACTGTAGGCTGCTATTGGGTTGAGATATAATTTGTGTAGGATAGCTGGGAGGCTTTGAACTTTGTACGCCAGTACATCGGGAGCCGTTGTTGAAATACCAGCCTGGTTATATTTTAATTCTAACTTTGATCCCCTGAATCGGGGCAAAGGACAGTGTCAGTCGGGCAGTTTGACTGGGGCGGTCTCCTCCCAAAGAGTAACGGAGGAGTGCAAAGGTACACTCAGCCTGGTCGGTAATCAGGCGTAGAGCGTAAAGGTAAAAGTGTGCTTGACTGCGAGACTCATAAGTCGAGCAGGAACGAAAGTTGGTCTTAGTGATCCGGTAATCCCGAATGGAAGGGTTATCGCTCATCAGATAAAAGGTACTCCGGGGATAACAGGCTTATCGCATCCGAGCGTCCACAGCGGCGATGCGGTTTGGCACCTCGATGTCGGCTCATCACATCCTGGGGGTGTAGAAGCTCCCAAGGGTTTGGCTGTTCGCCAATGAAAGTGGTACGTGAGCTGGGTTCAGACCGTCGTGAGACAGGTCGGTCCCTATCTGCCGTGGGCGTTCGAATCTTGAGAGGATTCAACTTTAGTACGAGAGGATTTAGTTGGACGAAGCTCTGGTGTACCAGTTGTCGCGCTAGCGGCACGGCTGGATAGCTAACTTCGGAAAGGATAAACGCTGAAAGCATCTAAGCGTGAAGCCCGCCTCGAGATTAAGATTCGTAGACATTAGTCGAAAGCCCCCTGGAAGACGACCAGGTTGATAGGTTGGACGTGTAAGCACGGTAACGTGTTCAGCAAACCAATACTAACGGGCGAAAGTTTGGCCACCGATATCCCGCACTCAAGAAAAGTGCCAATCGATGGCTTCCAAGACGTCATTTGCTACTACCAAACAACTCGGCCTGACGGCGGCGAAATATTCGTCGTCAGGTCTTTCTGGCGACTATATCGCAAAGGTTATACCTGTTCCCTTCCCGAACACAGAAGTCAAGCTTTGCGAGCCGATGATAGTGCCCACCAGCGTGAAAGTAGGTATTGCCAGATTTTTAAAAAACCCTTTGGTTTCGACCAGAGGGTTTTTTTATGCGCTCATGGTTGTGCCGTATATGTATGAACTGTTCGTTAGCTTCACTGAGCCTTCGATCGTTTCATGGCGGCAACCATTGGCTGCGCAATCCGAGCGGTATCTTTCAGATGCTGCGACACCGAACGGATCGATTGAGCATTGACCGGCTTCCCAGCTTGAGCTGCCCAAAGAATGATCGCCGTGTCCTCGGTCAAGCGTACAAGGACTTTGCAGTCCCGTTAGTGCGGAGGGTTCCTTATTCGTACGACAGGGTAGAGATTGCAGATCGGAAGAATGCTTCCGATTCGTTTCTCTTTGAGTTGATGGAGCCCGGACTACGGCGTCATGATCGAGATGAATGAGGAGGCCGTTGGTGACTATTCTCCTATCGACTTTCAACTGACGTATGCTCAGCTGGGTTTCAATTCGCTTGCTGACCCGGAGTCCCGGGTCAGAGCATTTTGCGAAAGACGGATGTTTGATTCGCTCTGGACGAAGTCGAATCGGCCGGTAGGAGCCGCCGCGACGTGAACCACATCGATCTGCCCCTTGGCGGTTTGTGTATGAAGAGCCCGGCTTTCATTGCGTTTGGCCAAATTTCTCGTCGCGGCATTCCTGCGCCCGATTTCTTCACGGCCCGATGGGGTGCCGGAAATCTCTCGATTCCCCGGAGGTGCATTTTTATTCAGCCCAGGGCAACGTTCTGGGGACGGGAATCAAAATAAGCCGCAAGCCCTAACGGGGGTGGCCCTAAACTTGCCAGATCACCCGCATCCCACGAATTTGGGCAGCCTCTTCGAGGTTGGAGAATGAGAATTCTGCTTGCCGTCCTGACATAGCGCCGCCCCCTTTGACTCTGTTCGTATTCGGTTCGTTCTACTTGTCGATCGGGCGATGGTATGAACGGGATCGGGCCGGTGGATTCACGCAAACCGCCTATCGCTTCGTGTTTTGAAGCGATAGTGTTTCGTAGAATTTGGTAGCCAAGTTCAGACGCTACAAAGTACCGGTACTTTGTCCCACGTTGTTGTTCGGATTGATCGAACGGCCATGAATTCGCGGCGCAAAACAAAGCTCCCGCCCCGGTACTTGGGTTGAGAGCGATGCGTGTATCAAAATGGGGCAGTTGATTGTCTGCAGAGTCCCAGAGTTTCCTCGTTCTGAGCTCACGCGGTTATGGTTGTTGTCGGCGGCCAAGGTTTCCGTATCGGTGGTAGTCGTTGCTAATCGACTGTTCGTTGATGTAGCGCAGGCATTCGATGCGACCGTCGGCGAGCACTGGCTCGTCGATAATGGAAACAAAGTTCTCGGCACATGCGGTCCGAATCGGGCCGACGTCCAGTCTCGAAACACTTCGTAGCCTGGAAACGCGGCCGTCATTGATCCGTTTGGTCAATTCGTCGGTCGTTTCTTCCAGCGGTTCAATCAGACCTGGTAGCCAGTCGGCGATCGACTCGATCCGTTGACGCTCTTCTTTTGGCAATTCAGGATCAATGGAGAGTGTCAGTTGGGCGGAAACCGCCGTTGCTGCCGCGATTGCGACGATGGTTTTAACGCGTCGGTTTTCTATTTCGGATGTTGTGGCGGATTCGACTCGAAGGGTGAGATCGGCGGCAGCTTGATAGCGCCGGATGTTGTCTTGCCCGACGAGTTGAAACGTGTCGTGCTCTTTTCCAAACTCCTCAAAAGCTGCCTTGCGGCAACTGAGAACCGAGTCTAGGAGTATTTTCTTCTCGGCGCTCGAAAGTGTTTCGTTGTGCGGGCTGCGATGAACCCAATCGGTGAAGCGATCGAGTGGTGGGTGTTCGGAATCAATGTCGGTGTTTCCTGCGATCATTCCCTGTTCATTCGCATTGCTGCTGTCGTTGATTTTGCACAACGCGAGGACATAGTGCGGACCTCCGGCTTTGAGCCCTGGTCCGTAGGCGCTCATCCCGACTCCGCCGAACGGCTGGCGGAGGACGATCGCGCCGGTTGTGGGTCGATTGATATAGAGGTTTCCTGCTGGAGTGGTCTCTCTCCACAATTCGATTTCTCGTTTGTCGAGGGATTCGAGTCCGCTCGTGAGGCCGTAGCCGGTTGATCGGACAATATTGATTGCTTCTTCGAGTCGGCCGTACTTCATGACACTCAAAACGGGACCAAAAAGCTCCGTGGTGTGAGAGAAACTGCCCGGTTTGACGTTCCATTTCACGCCGGGTCGGTACAGGGTGGGGTTCCCGTCGACGTGTTCCGGCATCACTAGCCACGATTCGTCGTCATCCAGTTCTCGTAGGCCTCGGGTGAGTTCGTCGTTTGGTACCGATACTAACGGTGTGACCATTGTGTGGAGATCCCACGCCGACCCGACGTGCAGGCTTCGCACGGCATCGGCGAGGTGTTCTCGGAAAGATTCATCATTAAAGACTTCATCTTCGAGCAGCAACAACGATGTTGCACTGCATTTCTGGCCGCTGTGTCCGAACGCGGAGTAGAGGACGTGTTTGATCGCGAGGTCACGGTCGGCCATGGCGGTAACGATGGTGGCGTTTTTTCCACCTGTTTCTGCGAGAAGATGCAGGTCGGGACGAACTTTCAGCATCCGTTTGGCGGTTTCGGTACCACCGGTGAGGATGACGGTGTCGATCTTTGGATTGACGACAAGCGTTTCCTCGGCGACATGATCCGGACAGGGAGCAAACTGCAATGCGTCGACAGGAACGCCGGCTTCCCAGAAGGCCTCGCAAAGCAGATACGCAGGCAAAATGGTTTCCGCAGAAGGTTTCAGAATCACTTGGTTGCCAGCGGCCAAGGACGCGGCGATGCCGCCACAGGCGATCGCCAGCGGAAAATTCCACGGGGTGATCACCGCAACGATTCCGCGGGGCTCGATTTCGAGTGTTGGTCGATCGGCCCAATCGACCATGGTCAACGGATAGAACTCGCAGAAATCAATCGCTTCGCTGACCTCCGGATCGGCTTGGGCGACTGTTTTTCCGGCGTCGGCGACCATGGAACCGATCAGATCGCCACGACGTTCGCGAAGCAGTTGTGCCACTTTTCGCAGAATTTCGTACCGTCGCGACAGCGGCCTTTCTGCCCATTGATTTTTCTCATCAATGGCATCGATAGCACTGTGAATCTCTGGCGCCGTGGCTTGGCGTACCCGGCAGACGAGTTTTTCTGGTCGAGAGATGTCATAGGAAGGTTGCCAGACGTGGTCGTCCGAATCTTTCGATGCGTCGACGGCCAATACCGGTCGGATATCCACGGCGTTTTCGTCACACCGTTCTTTCCAGGAGGCGAGGATGTTGGACGCCCACTGAGAATTGTGTGGCAGAGACCAATCCGTGTCTGGTTCGCAGACGAACTGTGTCCAATGAGGTGCGGGATCGGGTTGGGTGGGCGGAGTGGCGCGATCTTGCTTGTTTCTGGGCTCGACCGACACGGTCTCCATCATTTCGAGAGACTTTTCGAACCCTTCGGCGAGGCGTTGGAAGGTTTCCGAACCGGGTTGCAGCGAATACGAGTGCCTCAAGAAGTTTTCCGGGCCTGTGTTTTCGTCGAGTCGGCGGATGAGGTAGCCGATCGCGTTGAGAAAATCGACTCTTCGGCAGGCCGGGGCATAGAGGAGCATCGGGACGTCGCGATTGGTGATCGCGCGGCGTTGATGGTTCGCCATTCCCTCGAGCATTTCGAATTGGACGTTTTCCGAACAATCCATTTCGGCGCACCAATTCATCGCCAGGGCGACGTCGAACAGGTTGTGAGAAGCGACGCCGACTCGCACGTACCCATCCGCGGCCGCCTCGAGCAGGCGGCGTAGCATTTTTTTGTAGTTCGCATCGGTTTCGATTTTGTGAACGTAGGGAGCCATCGGCCAGCCCGACACGCTCGCGTCGACCCGTTCCATTTCCCAGTTCGCCCCTTTCACGAGCCGGACGGTGATCGGTCGGCAGCCATTTTGGACACGATTTTTCGACCACTCGATCAGATCTTGCATGACGCCGAACGAATCGGGAACGTATGCCTGCAGCGCGATACCTGCCGCGGTTTGTTCGAGGCCGCGTCGGTCGAGCGTCCGTTTCATCACGTCAGCGGTGAGGTGGAGGTCTTTGTATTCCTCCATGTCGAGGTAGACAAACTTCGCCGGTGAATGGTGGTTTGCGTTTCGATAGAGCGACTCGAGCCGGTCCGACACGATGCTGATGGTGTGTTCGTAGGCGAGCGAAGAGACCTGGCTATAGAGCGTGGTGAGTTTGACCGAGAGACAGCGAACCTCTGGAAGACGCAGCAAATGGATGTAGGTTTGCAACCGGCCCCGCGCGTCGTCCTCACCGAGGAGGGCTTCGCCGAGCAAATTGACGTTCATGGAAACGCCAGACTCTTGTCGTTTCTGAAGGTGTTTGACCAGGAGTTCCGGTTCGGCGGGCAAGATCACGTTGGCCGTTTCCTGACGCATCTT
Source organism: Aporhodopirellula sallentina SM41 (assembly GCF_000346505.1). GTDB lineage: Bacteria > Planctomycetota > Planctomycetia > Pirellulales > Pirellulaceae > Rhodopirellula > Rhodopirellula sallentina. The sequence continues at coordinate 14,341 of NZ_ANOH01000136.1, read as the reverse complement.
GTCTTTGACCAACGGGACCGCGACGCCCGGAAGGTATTCACCGAAAGACTGAAACCCTCGGAGCATGGCTTGCTCAACGGGACTGAAGAAGCGAGGGATGCCCTGCACGTCGAGTAGGAACGAGAGTTGATCGGCGACCCGCGCGGGGGTGTTGGTTCGGAACGCTTGGTCGGTCATCTCCACCAACGTCGCCTTGTCTGCATCGTGATCGATCATCCGATTCAGTTCGGCTTGTTGTCGACGTTCTTGCGGGGTTTGTAGTTTTTGCGCGGCGATCAGTAATTCTTCCGCCAATTGAATTGCTGAGGTTGCGTCGTCGAGTTGGGTTGATTGGTTCATATCACCATTGGAGCTGGTTAAAGGTGGGTTAGCAAACAAGCAGCGGAAACTAGCCTTCGCGGTACGAAGATTGCTATAATCGACGGACCGTTGGAGGGGTGTGGCGTATCATCCCGTTTCGTCCTCCGTGGATTTAAAAAATGGATACATCTGTGATTGACCCGAATCGGTCGGGTGCAGCGTTTGGTTTCTCACCATCTTCAGTTGCTGTGAACCCGCCTGAATCGGCAGTTGTCACATTGGCGAACTCGTCGCCCGTGTCGAGCACGCAAAGCGAGGAAATGGCTCACATGCGTCGCCGTTTATTTCGCACTCTTGAGTTCCCTGAACGGTGCATTGTTGCGATCAACTGCAAAGTGGTTTCGACCGACCGAATGAAAGAGATCGCAGATCAGTTCTTTGCAGACGAAGTCTATCGAGAATGCCACAATTTGGTGTTAGCGATTCCTGCCGATGACGCGTTCGCACAATCATCCGCGTTCGATTGCGTCCAAGCGATCAAGCAATCTGCGTTCGAGAATCATCATGACGGAAAGGTCAGTTGGTTGTTGATCCACCACCCTGACTCTGAATTGAACGCCCTCGAAAGCTTGGTTCGTCAGCAAGGCGGCCAGTGGTACGGATCTTAGTGCCGTGGTTCTGAATTCGGTTTGAGAACTCATCGGGCGTTCGGCGTTTGCTGTCGTTTTCCGATGGGTTTGTGAAGGTGTTGGTCGTGTTGCTAGGCATTGTCTGATGCCGGTTCATCGCGAAACGTATTGACCCTGCGTGGAAGTGAAACCGGCATGCTGCTATTCTGCCCCCGTTTCTAAACTTTCGATTGGGGCGACGGGGCGGCATCTGAACTCATGTCCGAGAACAAAGAACAAACCATCACCTTACGAGTGAGATATGATGAATGTGACCCGATGGGGTTTGTTCATCATTCCAACTACCTTCGATACTTTGAAATCGGCCGTACCGAATTTCTTCGCTCTGCAGGCGGACGGTATCGCGATGTCGAAGCGGCTGGCTTATTCGTAGTCGTTGTGCATGTTGATTGCCGGTATCGAATGTCGGCAAAGTATGACGACGAGATCCAGGTAACGACTCGGATCGCGAAAGTCACCGCAGCGAAGATTGTTCACGAATACGTAATCGCTCGTGACGGAAAGGTGCTCGTCGAAGCAACCGTCACGCTCGCGGTGATCGATCGGGAAGGACGTCTGCAGCGAGTCCCGGAGTCGGTTATCCAATGATCACGCGAACATGCCATTGCGGTATCCCAGCGACTGTTTGCTTACGTTCGTCCTTTGTCCCTGCCCTGCAAAGGTGCGTAGAGTTTGGGCTGGAACGATCCGCGGCAAGATCCGTGTCCCCTTTCACGTGCTTGAGTTGGCCCGGCAGTGACTATTGAACATGTTTCCGTCATGCCGTTCGAAATCGTGCATTGGGTTTCGGAGGCGAACCCACGAACTATCGTCGATGGGACCTATGGAGGAGGGGGGCACACACGTTTGTTGCGTGATGTTTTGCCAGACGATGGGGCATCGAATCTACCGAGTCCTTTGGTCATCGGCATGGATCGGGATCCGTCGGTGATCCAACGCGATGATGTGCCTGGCGGTCCGGGGAGTGATCCGAAAGTCGAACTGTTTCTAGGCAGCTACGAGAAAGCTCCGGCGGCATTGGCCCACTGTGATCGTACTCATGCGGATGCGTTCGTTCTCGATCTCGGATTATCGAGTGACCAGCTCGCCGATCGAGATCGTGGATTCAGTTTTACGTTGCCGGACGCGGAGCTCGATTTGCGGTTTGATCCGGAGTCGGATTTGCCTGCCCACCAGTGGTTAGCTTTTCATGGCGAGAAGGAAATCGCCGACGCGATTTATCAATTCGGTGAGGAGCGATTCAGCCGCCGCATTGCCCGACAAATTTGTTTGCGTGCGAAGGAACGGTCACCGGTGAAAACGGTCGGTGATCTCGTTGAGATTTGCCGTCGGTGTGTTCCTCGATCGAAGAATCACGATATCCATCCGGCAACGCGGACTTTCCAGGCGCTGCGAATTGTTGTCAACGATGAACTGGGAATCTTGGAGCGGACGTTGGCATCGGCGGCGGATTGGATTGCACCGGGTGGACGAATCGCCGCAATCAGTTTTCACTCGTTGGAAGACCGTATCGTCAAGAATGCATTCCGCAACGACGACCGGTGGGAGATTCTGACGAAGAAGCCGTTGCGTCCTTCGGAAGAAGAGGTTCGCGAGAACCCGAGGAGTCGAAGTGCGAAGTTGCGAGTGGCAATGCGAAAGGCTGATGTATCCGGCGGTTTGCCGGGCAGGCCACCGCTCTAGTTGGGCTGCGACGATGTCGAGGCTGCACTATGGGTGACGCGCCATCCTCCGGGAGGATCGGGCAGTCCGAATGTTTCGTGATATTCGCGTTGTTGCAGTTCGAGCCAGACGAGGGTTTCTTTCGCGAGGTCACGGTTGACCGGCGAGAAAGCGGAAAGCTGGATCGCGCGAGTGATTCGCCGCTTTGCTTCTTCGAAGTCTTGCCTCGCTGCGGCGGCGATAGACGCGTTGATCCAGGCGGCGACCTGGCCCGGACGGCGTTCGAGCGTTTCCGTCCAAATTTTCTCAGCGGCTGGCCAATTTCCTAGTCGGGCGAGTTCGTTGCCGCGACGAACCGCCTTGCTACCAAGGCTGTAACGAGGCTCCGCGAGCGTGACGAGTTCTCGAACGACGGATTGATTCAGCAAACTAAGCGTTTCGCGAATCATCGCTTTTTGCAAACGCACATGAGGATCGGTGATTGCCATCAAGTCAGGGTGTCTTTGCTCGATCTCTTTCTGGCTGATCGAGATCGGCATCCCCTCGGTTGGGCAGTCATCGTCGAGACCGACCAATTTCCAAACCACGCTGAGCCTTTCGTCTGAGCGAGGGTTTCCGGTGGCGTGCATGATTTGACCACGCATCAGGTACCGCAATCCCGATCGACGGGCTGCCGCTGCAACTGCGAGGTCACTCGGTTCGTTGTCGACTGCCGAAACGAGCCGGATTGTCGACTCGTCGGTCAATTGATCGGGCAGTAGGAACGAGACCGCGGAGGCGGGAGGCTGGCCGGTTCGATTTTTCTTACTTGGCTGAGTTTGTTCTAGCAGTTCTTGCTGCAGGCCCGTGGCGGTTTGATCCGGGCCCGCGATTTCCATTAGAACAATCGACTCACCGGCGACCGACGCGAGCTGGGGCGGTTGCCATAAATGAATCGGTGCGGTTGTTTGACAGCCGAGTAGACAACTCAATAGACACCCGAGCAGAAATGCGTAACTGCCGCCCGCGCTCGCCTTTTCGCGGTCGTGACGACGGCAATTTCGGTGCAATCGGAGGCTATGCATGGTCAGTATCGAGAAGTTCGAGCGAATGGGCTCGTGAGGTCGATATCGAAAAGTGCGACGGTAGTCAAACATCCACGTCGATGACAAGTTATCTTGGGGGCCCGGCAGTGAAATTATCGGTACTCGCAACCGCTTTTTGCGTGAAACTCAAAGGAACGACTTCAAGATGGCCTCGTTGTTCGTGATTCGAGGACGTGACCAGGGCAAGCACTTCCAAGTTGCCGCGCCGGTCACTCGGCTGGGACGCGATTCAACCAACGATATTCAATTGCTCGACAACGAGGCGTCTCGTGGTCACGCAGAAATTCGCTGCGATCCGGCCCGCGGACGGTTCGAACTGATTGATTTGGGCAGCAGCAACGGGACCTTCGTCAATAGCGAACGCGTCGCACGGCGGGAGCTCGTCAGCGGTGATCGAGTTGAGATTGGCGGCACGCTTCTGATTTTTACCGGCGGCGGAAACGTCGCGGCGATGGACGCGGCTCACGGTGTCGACATTGTTCGCCAGGTTCGTGCCGGTGACGCGAGTCGGATCGTCTCGTCCTTCTCGCATGGGGGCGTGACCCGCGGGAGGAACCCGAGCGTGTCTGAGATCGCTCGGCTGAAGAAAACGCTCGCAGGTTCGGACTCGCCCGGCGAGGACGATCGCTCGTCTGCCAAAGCGAAAAAACAGCCCACGGTCGAGGAAAAAGTCGACGGTCCGGTTACGACGATCGCGGACACCATCGTCGATGAACCTGACACAGATTCATCGGTATCGTCGCTGGTTCATTCCCATTCTGAGACAACGAAGAGTTTCCTAGACACCGATCAGTCTCTCGAGGTGATGTACTTAACGGCGTTGGCGGTGGGACGGACCGACGATCTGAATGAAGTCCTCGACCGTGTCTTGAAGTTGATTTTCGATTGGGTGGAAGCCGACCGAGGTTGCGTGATGTTGCGTGACCCGGAGTCCAAACGTTTGACCCCGGCCGCCCGTTGTGATCGGGAGCAGAGTAAGCCGACGAAGTCGAAGTCCGGCAAACCGAGTAAGCCTCCTGGACGCATCACCATCAGTCATACGATCCTTGACTACGTGTTGCAAAGAAAGGAAGGCGTGCGTACGAGTGATGCCGTCGATGACGAGCGTTTTGATAACGCGGCTTCGATCGTTCAAGGCGGCGTTCGTGAAGCGTTGTGTGTCCCTTTGCAGGGTCGTTACGACGTGGTCGGTGCGCTATACGTTGACACGTACACACCGCCGGGCGAGTGGATACAGAAAAAAGGGGCCACACGTTTTCATGATGATCACCTGAAATTGATTACAGCGATCGGGCACCAAGCGGCGTTGGCGATTGAAGACACGTTCTACTATTCTGCGCTGTTGCAGGGAGAACGATTGGCGGCGATGGGGCAGACGATCGCGACGCTTTCTCATCACATCAAAAATATTCTGCAGGGTGTTCGAGGCGGTAGCTATCTGATTGAGTCGGGCCTCGCGAAGGATGATACTGAGGCAATTCGGCGTGGGTGGGCGATTGTCGATCGCAACCAAGAACGCATCAGCAATCTTGTTTTGGACATGCTGACGTTTTCGAAAGAACGCGAACCCCAACGTGTCGACGCGGACCTGAACGAGACAATTCGAGACGTCGTGGAATTGATGCAGGGCCGAGCCAGAGAATCCAAAATTGAATTGCAAAACGCCCTCGACGATGACCTGCCGATCGCCAGTTTTGATCCCGACGCGATTCACCGAGCTTTATTGAATCTGATCACCAATGCGATTGATGCAGCGGTGTCATGCGTGCGGGTTCGTAGTCGCTTCGATGCGGTGCTGGGGTGGATCGTTGATGTGGAGGACGACGGCGAAGGGGTGGATGAGGATGAACGAGATCAGATCTTTTCGCTCTTTGAGTCGAAAAAGGGGGCCCGTGGCACAGGTCTCGGTTTGCCCGTGACCGCAAAAATCATGCAGGAACATGGCGGGAGTGTCGAAGTCCAAAACGCTACCGGTGGCGGTGCTTTGTTTCGAATGGTGTTGCCCACGATCGGAACGGACATCAGCAACACGACCAGTCGCGATACGCAAACCTAAGTCGAACGACGAATTGCTATGCCGCGTCGATTCGACAGGCCGCATGGCAGGTTGGCGGGTATGAAAATTGTCGCACGTGATTCGCGCAGACTGTAGAATGAGTTTGCAAGGGTTTGATAAGAAGCTTTTGCGGAGATTGGTCTCATACAGATCGGATCCCCTAACACGCCTATTGTTAGAAAGGGAGCGAGAGTGACAGCCACGCGAATCGAATTGCTCCGCCGGATGGCGGCATTTGGCGGAATGCGTGAAGACTCTCTCGAGAGAATCCTGCATGAGTCCGATGACATTCAGAAATCAGCGGGAGAAGAGTTCTTTACCGAAGGTGACACGGGTGAATCATTGTTTGTCTTGGAGTCAGGCAAAGTGAACGTGTTGCGACAATGGGAAGGAAAACAGGTGCCGCTCAGCACGCTCGGACCTGGTGACTGTTTCGGTGAAATGGCGCTCATTGATTTTCAGAAACGTTCCGCATCGGTGATCGCAATCACAGAATGCTGCGCGATCGAGGTTTCTCGAAAATCGATTGCCGGTTTATGTCAAGAGGATCTGCAGCAATACACCATGATCATGATGAATTTGGGGCGGGAGGTCAGTCGGCGTCTTCGCAAGGCGGATCAGCGATTGTTTGAACTGCGACGGTTGCTCGAGCCTCAGGCGTTCGCGGAGCTGCAGAAGCATCATCATATAACGTCTTAGTAAGACGTCGTTTTCGCAGAACGATCGGTCCGGGTTTCAGTGGGGTTGGTGTTAAACGTCCAGTTTGAGTCGCAACGTGTTAAAGATTTTTCAGCTCCAACCTGCCTTCACGATTGACGTTCCGGTCGAACAGAAACAGGCCATCGAGCGGTTGAAAACGGCGATCGCTAGCGACGAACTGCGGGGCTTGGCGGAGTCGGCAGGTTCCGTGTTTGATTTCAAAATTGCTCGCGCCGAACGAAGGTTTTGGTCGCCGCATTTGTCGGCTCAGTTCAGCGAAACGGATTCCGGGGTAAAGCTCTTTGCGAGATTTTCTCCACGCCCTGAGGTATGGACGATGTTCATCGCGATTTATTTCGTTGTGGCGATCTTGATGGGGTTGGCGATGATTGTGGGATACGTGCAGTGGACGCTCGGGTACTCGCCCTGGTCTCTCGCGGTGGTTCCGATTGGTGCATTTCTGATCGCCTGTTTGCATCTGGCGAGCATGATCGGACAGAGTCTGAGTGCGGATCAAATGGCGTTGTTGCGAGAACGACTCGATCGATCTATTGAAATTGCGTTTGGCGAACAATCAAGCGATTTACTGGCCTAGGGTCCGTCGGATGACCTGAAATAAGGAGCCACACGCCGAGAAATCGATATTCGGCGTTGACGTGTTGATGAACCTTGCGTTGACTAGTGCGTATGAATGACGAGATATCCCCTTTGCCGACGTCCCAATTCCCGACCGAAGGTCGTATCGCGGCGGTTGACTACGGAACCGTGCGGATCGGAATCGCGATATGTGACCCGGATCGAATTTTGGCCAGTCCGTTGGAGGTGCATCCGGTAACTCAGCCGGACGCCGGTGGGTACGAAGCGGATGAGGATTATTTCAGCAAACTCGCCTCCAGCGAGCGGGTCGCCGCGTGGGTTGTTGGGCTTCCGATTCACTGCGACGGAGGGGAGAGCGACAAGAGCGTCGAGGCGAGAAAGTTCGCCGAATGGTTGCAGCGGGTGACCCGATTACCGACTCGGTTGTTCGACGAACGATTCACGACGGTTGCGGCGAATCAAAAGATTCGTCAAAGCAAAACGACCCGTAAGAAAACTAAGAAACGAATTGATGCGATCGCGGCTCAGGTGCTTCTCGAATCCTTTCTCGAAGCGTGCCGTTATCGAGGGGAACTTGCCGGACATGCACTCGACGATGTTAAACCGGCGGGTGAGTCGCTCGCGGACTAGATGATTGCGGGTTGGATGTTCGCGGTTGGTTTCGATTGTCACGGTTGGATTCTCTTCGGCGGCGAAGGCACGGTCAGTGACAAATCAAATGGCGTATGATGAGGACTCAGGGATGGCGATGAGTTTAAGCACATTGAAAATCAGCGGACCAAACGAAAACACTCGGTACACCCGTGCGCTTTGTGCCGTTGTTGCCGGAGGGTTGATTGCATTTGGTTTGCTGGCGTCGCCCGCAGTGAATGCTGCGGATGTGGTGGTCGTTTGCGGTGCCGAATATCGTGACGCCTTGTCACCTTGGTGCGAACTGCGACGCGGAGAAGGTCTGGCGCTTTCGTTCTGCTCACCCGAAGCAACCAATGGTGCGATGGCTGAGAAGATCAGACAGACGGCGACCTCGCAGACCCGTTACTTGCTTCTCGTCGGAGACGCTCCGCCGTTTCGACCGCAAGGTCAATCGGTTGCGAACACGGACCGTCAAATTCCAACGCACTACTTAAAAAGTCGTGTGACGTCGCAGCACGGTTCCACGCCGACCTATCCCACGGACGTTCCCTACACGGATTTTGATGGTGATGGTGTCGCGAATGCTGCAGTCGGACGTCTACCAGTCAATGCCCCGGAGCAACTCGAAGAGTTGGTTTCTCGAATCTCGGCCTACGAGTCTTCGAGCGACTTCAGTTCTTGGCGACGATGCCTGCAGTTGACGGCCGGTGTTGGTGGGTTCGGAACGTTGATCGACGGTGCAATCGAATCGGTCACTCGGACAGTACTGACGAGTGTTCTGCCTGCGGATGCGAAACCGCAGATTGCCTACGCCAGTCCTGGGCACGCGTTTTGTCCCGACGGGGATTCGTTTTTTGATGCGGTGATGCAGCGGTATCGAAGCGGGGCTCGCTTTTGGGTCTACGCTGGACATGGCAGCGTCGATCGTCTTGATTTCCTCACGCGTGCTAGGGACGACGCGGGGGCGTTGTCGCAATCAGGTGCGTCTCGCAATGCCTCGCCGCAATGGCAGGTGGAGTCTTTGCTCAACAACGAAACGGCACGGCAGTTGGCGGGCAATCCGAATCGAGCTCCGATCGCGGTTCTACTCGCGTGCTACGCGGGTGCTTTTGACGCGCCCGGTGATTGTCTCTCGGAACGCATGTTGCTCGCCTCGGGCGGACCGATTGCCGTGATCGCAGCGAGTCGCTTGACGATGCCGTATGGAAATGCACGGTTCGGTCTCGGGTTATTGGAGTCGGCATATTCGCCTGGCGGTGATGGTTTATCGTCCGAACGACTCGGAGATGCGATGTTGGCGTCAGTGCAACGTTTGCAACAACAAACCTCCGGTGATGGCGCGGCGCAGAAGAACACACCACCGGTATCTACGACGCAAATGATGGTAGATGGATTGGCAGGGTTGATGTCGCCGGCGGGCAGCGACCTGGAGGAGGAGCGTCGAGAGCACGCGGGGCTGTATCATTTGTTGGGTGATCCGACGCTACGTTTGCAACGCCCACAGAAGTTGGCAATTCGTATAGAGGCGGGAGACGAGGAGGAAAACGGCGAACTCGAAAAGCAGGAATCAACGAAGACGGTTTGTGTCAGTGTTACCAGCCCGATTGCCGGTACGTTGACGATTTGCATTGATCGTCCGTTGACCGCGACGGCGAGTGGCCAGGAGGTCACGGCGTCTTACCCGGATGACCCGCACGGTTGTACGCTCGGTCAAGTTTCACTGCCGGTGGGAACGAGCGAGATGAAGAACGCAGTGATTTCGTTGCCCGACCATTGGAGTGGCCCCGTAGTTGTGCGTGGTTTTGTTCAAGGGGTGGATGCGTGGGCGACCGGTGCAACACGTACCCTCGTGGATTGATTATGGTGGCTGCGTTGAGTTTTGTTACAAAGTCACACGCACGCCTTGGCTGAAAACGATGATGCGACCGCTCCCGTGCAGGTTTACTCGAAGCGTTGTTTGTTCCCTTTTGTTGGGGATGCTATCGAGCCCTGCGAATGAAGTCGAGGTTGATGCTGAGCACGATCTGCGCGGTCAGCGTCCGAGCATCGTTCTGATTTTCATGGACGACATGGGGTATGCGGACATTGGTCCGTTCGGCGCGACCGCGTATCCCACGCCGAATCTCGATCGGATGGCGGATGAGGGTCGGCGTTTCACCGATTTTGTAGTGTCCTCTGCGGTTTGCTCGGCGTCACGAGCGGCACTGCTGACGGGATGCTGTCATCGTCGGGTTGGGATTTCCGGGGCGCTCGGACCGAAGTCCCGTATCGGTTTGGATCCTGATGAAACAACGATTGCGGAGGTCTGTAAATCGACGGGCTATCGCACGGCATGCTTCGGGAAATGGCATCTCGGACACCTCGAGTCGTTCTTGCCTCATCACCAGGGGTTCGATCAGTTTTACGGGATCCCGTACAGCAACGACATGTGGCCGCTTCACCCCGATACCGTGCGGCGGCGTAGGATCGATCCATTGGATCCTGGTAACTGGCCGCCGTTGCCGCTCTTGGAGGCACGCGCGGGCGAGAAAATGCATGTGGTTAACCCAGACGTGCAACCCGCCGATCAAGAGCAGATGACGGTGGAGTTGACTCGGCGAAGCGTCGAATTTATTCGCGATTCGAAAAGTGGACAACCATGTTTTTTGTATCTTCCGCATCCGATGGTTCACGTGCCACTCTATGTTTCCGAGCGATTTGCGGGAAAGAGTGGGGCGGGTAGGTTCGGTGATGTCATGATGGAGGTGGATTGGTCCGTCGGCGAGATTCTTCGTGCGATTGAAGAGAGTCCTCATGCCGACAACACACTCGTCATCTTTACGAGTGACAATGGTCCGTGGTTGTCCTACGGGAGCCACGCAGGCAGTGCGGGAGATCTGCGTGAGGGAAAAGGGACCATGTGGGAAGGCGGTTGCCGCGAACCGACGATCATGCACTGGCCCGGACGCATTCCACCCGGTTCGAGTTGCGATGATTTGTGTTCGACGATTGACTTATTGCCGACGATTGTGCAATTAGTCGGTGGCGCGATTCCGGAGAGGAAGCTCGACGGTAAAGTGATCCTCGATTTGATGAGTGGGGCGGACAATGCAACGACTCCGCATCGCTCGCTGGTGGGATACTACGGTGGAGGCCAACTGCAAACGGTTCGCAATGAACGTTTCAAACTCGTTTTCCCGCATCGGTACCGAACCCTCGCGGGTGAGAAAGGAGGCGCCGACGGCATGCCGAGTCGGTACCAAATGCGAAACGCCGAGTTGGCACTTTACGATCTTGATAACGATCCGGCCGAAACGAACAATGTGATCGATATGTATCCGGAAGTCGTGTCATTCTTAAGCAAGGAAGCCCAGAGTTATCGTAAGACGCTCGGGGATAAGCTGCACAAAATGTCTGGCAGTGAAATGCGTCGCCCTCGAGTGGTCGATGCAGAATCAAGGGAAACGAACCGGTAGCGACGTGGGGCGTCGATGGCTATTAACGTTCCTCGTTTTCCTGCTGAGTCGCGATGACATAGTGCGATGACGGCAACAGCCAACGAGACTCAATCCATTTCCAAGAGATGACCGAGGCGACGAGAGAAATCGTCAGACCGACGGCGAATTGAACCGGGGGCGATAGTGGGAGAGAAAGGGCGGCAATGATCTGCAGAATTGGGTAATGGAGGATGTACAGACCATAGGAGAAGTCTCCGTAGCGTCCAAAATTACCGAGGTAATAGAAGTGGTTTGCAAAGCAAATGACGCAGACCGCCAATGCCAACGGGTACGCCGCATACGCCCAGACCGAATGAGTCCAAAAATACGCCGCTACGATACCGGCGGAAACAATGGTTGCCCAAATGAGGTGGCGCTCAAAGAAGGGGCGGTAGTAGTACAAGAGGGCACCAGCGACAAAGAAGGACATTTGTCCAGGTAATTGCTCGGAGATTTTGTCGTAAAGAGTCCTTTCAGTGGTGTGTCCCAGGTGGTCAAATCCCGCGTTCCACACAATGGCGAGCGCATAGATCAACGCAAAGATCCAGAGCCGGCCCGATCGCGTTCGAAGGTTCAGTTGCCGCGTGAAGTAGTCGATGATCGGCACCGCTGCGTAGAACATGACTTCGATTTTGATCGTCCAAAGCGGTCCGTTGACATAGGCCGTGTAGTTGTCTTCAAACACGCCGGGGAGCGTGTTCTGCAAGAATCCCACGAACGCTAGATGGGAGAACAAATAGGCGTACACTTCGGAGCTGCGAAAATACTCATCGATGTCGAGTGTGCTGAGAAGACTCAGGCCAAACGTGCAGGCGAGCAAAACGGCGACGTAGGCCGGAAGGATGCGGCGTGCCCGTTTCTCGATGTAATTTTTCAATCGCGGTTGTCTGTCCCACGATTGAAAAATCAAGTAACCCGAAATGACAAAGAAGCATTGAACCGCCCATCGACCTCCGAGAAAGTAATGGTCTTCCGTCCATGGTAAGGACCAACCTACCAAAGCCGCATGGCAACGCACGACCATCAACGCGAGTGCGAGGCGTAGAAGGTCGAAGTTGTTCTGACGAGGCTTGCTCATGCCGGCAAAATCAGTTCCTGCACTCGGTTTTCACTGGCGGTCACTTGGTTGCAGAGGTTGCGTTTCGGTTCGTTGCATGTAGACCATGTTGGGCGCCAACAACGCAACGATCCAAATGAGGGTCAGCATGGTTGGAAAGGATTCAAAGATTGTGTCTTCGACTAGTCCTGAGACGAGGACAAAGACGGTCACACCTCGTATCCATTCATAGCCCGAGGTTGCGCCGAAAATCAAAGACCATCCGAGCAGGCCCAGGAGCAAAAGACATGCGACCATGCCGGCTGAAAAAGAAATGTGCAACAGTAGATTGTGGGTGCCTGTGGCTTCCTTGCTCATGACGGACGCTGCACTATCGAGTCCCCATCCGGTTAGCGGACGCTCCGCGATGAGATCGACGGCTTCTTTCCAGATGACCGTCCGACCGGTCAGAGAGGTGAGTTCTTCGACATCGCCGCTCTTGGTGACCACCGTAACAGTGGATTCGGAAAATGGGCCTTCACCAGACCAAAGTGAGAACGCGAAAATGACCAGGGCGGCGGCGGAGACCGATGCGATGGCAATCGCCAGTCCGCCTCGACCATAAAATCGGTCAATCAACATCATGCCTGCGGCGGCGAAACCGGCAATGATTGCGGTGCGGCTGATCGTCGCAAGGACAGTGGCGGTAGCCAGCACGACGATACCGGTCCAAATGAGGTTCCACCACGGACCGCGAGTCGCGATCGCAAGGACCCGGTCGCTAACGGAATGGGGCGATGTGTCGAATTGATTGTCTGCGTCGCTCGGCAACGTCGGTGGGTTCGTTCGTCCGGTCAGTAGTGCGAGGCCAAGCAGGCCGGTTGCCACGGCGACTTTCGCGATCGTGTTGGGGTGCCCGGTTCCTCCCATCCGCTGAACGGTTTCGGTGGCGCTGACATACTCGGTGAAGGTGCCGCTCTCGGGGAGCAGAATAAAAAGCGCCCAGGTATACGAGAGATAGATGGAGGTCCCGAGCACGAGACAGATCGCGACCCGCTTGGCACCGATCGTGGCCAACGCGGTGGTGATGAAGAGCAGGTAGCCCATGAAAATCAGCGCCGATGCGATGCTGATGATGCGTACTGTTGGCGCGGCAAAGACACTGGTCGCGCAGAAGACAAACCCGAGTGCGAGAAGGGCAGCCCCGGGGACACTATTGAGAAGGTGGCGGGTGCGTGGGCTCAGCAACACACCGAGAAATCCGATCAGCGTCGCCATGCCGGCCAGCCCGAGTTTGATCAGCGTTTGCGGGCCTGTGGAACTGGTCGCGCGATCGAATTCGGATGCCCCGGTGATGATATCAAGCGGATTAATCGCGGCGGCAGCGATCAGTACCAATCCGATGATCCACGGCATCGCCGCTCGCGGTTGTTCATCGGATGACGTCATGTCCGGGTGAGGATGGGAAAGTGGACGGTGCTGGAGAACAATGTCGCGGTGACGCTGTACTGAACGACACCGATTGTAACCAGAGCAACGCAACTCCGCGGTCTGTTCTCCTCATTTCCTGCTGATCGAGACTCGGAGAGAGTCAGACGTCGGTTTCGGCCATGTCCCGGGCGTGATAACTGCTGCGTACGAAGGGGCCAGCCGCGACTTTGGTGAACCCGATTTTGCGAGCCAAGTCCGCGAGTTCGTCAAACTCCTCCGGCGGCACGTATCGAACCACCGGCAGGTATTTGTCGCCTGGTTGGAGGTATTGCCCGAGGGTGAGGAAGTCGACGCCGTGTTCGCGGAGATCAGACAGGGCGTCGAGCAATTCGCCACGTTCCTCGCCCAGGCCGAGCATCAATCCGCTTTTTGTTTTGACGGTCGGATCGATTTTTTGACGTCACGCATCATTTGCAACGTCCACGCATAGTCGCTCTTGGGTCCGCGAACGCGTCGGTAGAGGCGGGGTACCGTTTCCATGTTGTGATTGAAAACGTCCGGGCGGGCCTCGACGACTCGTGCCAGGGCGTCTTTGCAGTGGACGAAGTCGGGGGTCAGGACTTCCGTGGTCGCTCCGGTTCGCTCGCGGACGGCGATGACGCATCGATAGAAGTGAT
>NZ_ANOH01000135.1 GCF_000346505.1 Aporhodopirellula sallentina SM41 | reverse complement strand
GAGTGCACCTGACGGTTTGCGTGATCAGGCGGCGAGGTAGGCTCGGCAGCCGTTGGTGGTTTGCTGGGTGTGCTTCCAGTACTCGTTCATAGGCTCGCTGTCGCTAATGTAGGCTGCGCGAAGGCCCAACACGGCTTCGCCACCGTCGGTTGACCAGAATTTCTCGCTGCCTTTGACTCGTCGATTGACCTGCTTGACCGTCGATTCCATGATCGAACTGGTCAGCGGATAGCCGCGACGGCGGTATTCCGGGTAATTCATCCGGCCACGATGATTGCGGTAGTACACTCCCGACCGGCGAACGATCTCTCGGGGATCGGTGTCACTCGCATCTCTTGGAGGATCTCCAAGTTCCAGCTGATGCTGATCCAGTTCCGCAATCACCTCGTCGACTTTCCCCTGCCAGATCAACGTGGCGAAACGACGATAACACTCCCACGACTGCGCGGCCTCTGGGGAGATTGCCCGCGCCGCAGCCAAACTGTACGACAACGCATGCATGATGTCCAACACGCTGGTGAAGGTGCCAAACCACTGCTGCTGCATCGATTCGATCGCCGTCGAACCATCCGAGACGAAGACCCGCTCGGTCGCTTTGAAAAAGCCCGCGTACCACGCCGCACTTGCCACCATCGGCCCGAACTCGTTCCAGCTTTTACCGCTGGCGACGACATCTTTACTGAGCAGTTCGGGGCGTTGCCATGGTGACTGATCACTTGAATCACTGCGGTCAGCTTTCAGGTTTTCACCGGCCACCTTCCCCATTTCAGCGAGTTTCTTGGCGATGCAAACGTCTTGCAGAAAGTCAGGCAGTTCGGCGTCGGGGTCTTCTCGATGAGACTTCGTTTTCATCGATAGCAAGATCGCCATGCGGCTTTCTTTCCAGAAGCTATCCGACTCCGGTTTCTCCTCACCGCGATTGAACTGCTGGTAGCGTCCTCCATCGCTCATCACAACGGCCAACTCGCAAGCCTCTTTGTCGGCCGGGCCGGAGTGGTTCTGGTCGGGAATGGATTTCTCGAGGAAGGCTTCCTGCAAGATCTGATCCAGGTTGCGTCGAGCCTTGCCGTTTCGCAGCGTCGCGAGTCGGATTCGCTCGGTCTTGATGTCCAGTTCGGCGAGTTCTCGGAGGTCGTCGCTGGCGACTTGGTAGCTTGCTTTGTTGGCCCCGGCGTAGACCATCTTTCGTTCGACCTTGGGGCTGATGGTCGCTTCGACGCGGAGTGCCAATTCAGCCAGCCGAGGGAAAAAAAGACCGGCGACATCGCCGGCAAAAGTAGCCTTCGTTGACCCACTCGGCCTCGCCGCGAGCGGTTTGAATGATCATCGGCTCATCGTCGTCAGGGTCGTGTGGCTTGGGCACCGCTTTGCACTGGGGACAGCGGATGGGCCTTTCTTCGTTGGGCAATTCCTTGGCCGATTGGTTCAGGGCCAATGAACTGAGCAGATCCGTCAGCTCATCAGTTTCGATCTCGAGCTCGTCGAAAGTCTTGGGTGTCCCGTCGTCGTGGTATCGCCCGCCATTGATTTCATTTAATTCCTTGGCGATCTCCAAGGCACGAGCACGATTCTTTGGTGAAATGGCCATCCTAGCCCTCCTGGCTTACCGAAGTTCATGGGAAAAGAACTCATTCTCGCCACTCACCCAATCAAACACCATGCCAATCGCAAACCATCAGGTGCACTCGCAGACCCTCAGGATTTGCCACTGATCTTGTGTTCGACGCGGGTAATTCACTAGCTCTATCGAAACGAATTGAAGGCAAACCCCAAGTCCCGCCCTTTCACCTGTGAATGACACCATGTCCGGACTCCCAACCCATCCTCTCTGCAGAGCGGCCATTTGCCTTGGGATGCTGTTGTCGACCGGATGTGCCTCGTGGCTCAGTCGCGGCAATAAGGACGACAGCGAACATCTCGAAAAGCTGATGCGAGTTCCCGAGCCACCGGACCTCGTACGGGAGGCCGCCATTCCTCATGGGCTCAATGAGATCCGGGTGGACGGCGTCGCCGTCGTTAACCAATTGCCGGGAACGGGCGGGCCTGCGTTGCCGTCGAGTTTCCGCGATCAACTGCTCGACGAGATGAAACGCAACGAAGTCGCTGACCCGAACGGTTTTCTCGAACAGAACGACAACGCCCTGGTCCAAGTTCGCGGCCTGATCCCTCCGGGTGCCCGTCGCGGCGATTCGATCGACCTGCAAATTTTGACTCCGCCGAAGACTGAAGCCACCGACCTGCACGGCGGCTGGTTGCTCGACACCCGTTTGCGGCATCAACAGCTTCTGAACAACTCCGTTCGCAGCAGCGAAGTGCTGGCGATCGGGACCGGTCCGGTGCTGACCCGCGGCGACTTTGACGGAACCGACGACACAACCCTTCACGTGTCCGGCCGAGTGCTCTCGGGAGGCCTGGTCCAAACCGATCGCAAACTCGGACTCGTCCTGCGTCCGAAATTCCAACACGTCAAAATGGCCAAAGCGATCGCCGAGGCCATCAACCGACGATTCTATTTCTTTGACGGAACCACCCGGCGTGGTATCGCGAAAGCGATCGAGGACGATTTTATCGAGATCGATGTCCACCCACGCTATCGACATCACGAAGAACGGCTGCTGCAAGTCGTCCGTGCGATTTCGGTCGCCCCGGAATCGAGCGATACCCAAGCCCGGTTGGTTAAACTGAGCGAAAGACTGCGAGTCCCCGCCGAAGCTGCCGATGCGGCGCTGCAACTCGAGGCGATCGGCGAAGGGGCCATCCCGACGCTCGTCGAAGCCTGCAACCTCACCAATCCCGAACTGCGTTTCTACGCCGCCGAAGCGCTCGCTTACCTCGATCGCAGCGAAGCGGTGGAACCGTTGCTCGCGGGCATTCGCAACGAACCCGCGTTTCGATCCCCGTCGCTGTCGGCGCTGCTAGGTCTCGAACACTCCTCGGCGGTGACCGGTCTGCAAGAACTGCTCGACGAAGACAGCCTCGAGACTCGCTACGGTGCGATGACCGTGATGCGTGATCGCAAGGACGCCCGCTCGTCACTCGGCGGCGAAAACCTCAACGGTCAATTTCGTTTGTACCAAATCAAGTCCAACGGCCCGCCCGCCGTGGTCGTGTCCCTGACGCGAAAACCCGAAGTGGTTCTGATGGGCGAGGTCTCGCCGTTGGCGTTGAAGTCGTTCTTCATCGGCCCGGCGGGAATGATCGTTCGCCGGATGAACGCCAACGAAGCCTCACTGAACGGATCGGTGAACGCTCGTTTGCGAATCAGCCGTTTCCGCCCCGGTCGCCCCGACGCTTTCGCAGAAGTTGATGCCACGCTAGCGGGACTGATCCGCGGCATCACCGAAGTCGGCGGCGGATACGGCGATACCGTCGCGACGCTTCGAATGGCGAAGGAGCAAGGCGTCCTGGTCGACCAGCTCGCGTTTGACCCATTGCCCAAATCGAAACGAACCTACTACCGCGACGACGAGTCGGATGAGGACGCAACCGACGAGGCCCCATCGGACGAGGAAGACGCCAAAGAGCTTTAGTGGATTGCTGCAGCCAAAACGCAGAGTTGAGGCCGTAGCGAAAGTTGCCAACGGTTTGTCGATTTAATCGTTTTACGGCAATACCGTTCAATGAAGCACCGGGTTGTGGCGTTTTCGTTTAACCGGTAACCGTAGGCGACGCTTGACGGAACACAACCTACCCTTCGGGCACGGGTTAAACGAAAATTGAACGGTATTGCGTTTAACGGGCAGCCAAAGGCGACCTACTTGCCACTGCACGTCGCCTACGGCTACCGGTTAAACGAATACAGGTTGACTATTAAATAAATCAACAGCCCGCCAAGACTTTCGGTGATTCAAGAGGCCTCACCCTATCTTTTGGCATGTTTCGCGATCCCAATGTGTAACTGCCTCATCCCACTCCCGAGCCCATTCCCACGTCAGGTTCCCTGGTGAGCCGAAGCGCATAAGCACTCGGGTTCTTGAGCGTGTTCGGCTCGAATCATCGCCTGATGCTTCGACTCGAGGCCTCACAGCCATTCTGCTCACGCGAGCCGCGTGACAAATTCGCCGTACTCGCACGCACGGCCACTGACAGGATAGAATGCGGCGAGCCGGCAATACTGCGGCAATGCCCCGGGAAGCTTTCGCGTACCGCACGCGAATCCTGCCAAGGCATCCGAGAGTCCGCGACAGCGGGCGAGACTTAGTTGGACCATGACGATGAACAAGAGCGCCCAGGCTCAAGCACCGCCGCCGCTGTCAACGAGCGAACTGAAACAGAAACGAGCAACCACCAAATTGCCCGGCGAAGAAATGACCATCGCAGAGACGCTGCGGGTCATGGACGTCGCGCGTGAAATGCGCGAGCAGCGGGAAACGGCGGAAGAAATGTTCCGCCATGACGAGGTCCGCATTCGCCTGCGAGAAAAGCTGATGCGGACCGCCGCGCTGTCCGGCGACCGAGTCACCGAGGCGGAAATCGACGCTGCCATCGATCAATACCTGTCGAATTTGCACACGTACGAATCTCCCAAGCCCGGATTCAAGAAATTCCTGGCCTATTGCTGGATATGGCGGTACCGCATCGCCACCGCAGCCGTTGCGGCCGGTGCCGCCGGAGCGTGGTTCCTCCTCTAGCCAACGCCCGCAACCGAAATTCCACGCCTCACCTCACGTATCCGACTCTTTCATGCCGCTCCCTGGACCTCACGTATATCGTCAGATCGTATCCGCCTACGACGAGACCGCCGCTCGCATCGAACGCTTGCGCTCGGAGATGGGCCAGGTAGAACAACAGCGTGAGCAACTCGAAGACGACCGAGACCAAACGCTCTCCAAGCTCGCCGAACATTACCTGCCCGACCTTTCGCCCGAATCGGTCCAGCAAACCTGGGTAAACGTCCGTCCGACGATCCGAGAGATCCTGCTGCGGAAAGAAAACCGCGTCCGCGAACTGAACGAACAACTCAGTGATGAAGATCGCATCCGTCGTCATCTCGAAGACGACTTGCAACGCGTCAACGAAAGGCTCGACGAAGCCGAAACGCGTCAGAGCGATATCGCGAAACAAGTCGAAGATTATCTCGCCGAACAAACCGAGTTTGTCGACTTGTCCAACCGAGCCGCCGAAGCAGAGGTCGCGTTGCAGCGTGCGGAATCCAACCTCGACGAGATCAGCCAAGACGCCGCGAGAAAGCTGCCCGCGTACAACGAATGCAAGCTGTTCTCGTACCTAAAAGACCGCAACTTCGGCACGTCCGAATACACGCATCGCGGATTCACACGTCGAATGGATCGGATGCTGGCGAAGTACGTCGGATACAACGAGGCGAAGCGCAATTTCGACTACCTGACCAACACCCCTGCGGCGATGCGAACGATTATCGCCGAGGATCGCATGGCGTTGGGAACCGTTGTGATGAAAATACAAGACAGCCGAGACGCGGCGGCGAAGAAGTTCGGCTTGATGGACCAAGTCCAAACGGTCGAATCACTGGCGAAGGAACGCGAAGCGGCTCTGGCCTCACTCGATTCGGCCGCCACGGACTGCGAGTCGACCATGGCCGAATTGAACGAACTCGAAAACCCGCGTTGCGAATACTACCGCGAGGCCATCAACGTGTTCCGAAAGATGCTTTCTGACACGCACTCGAGCGACCTTCGACACGCTGCCCGCCAAACCCCCGAGATTACCGACGATCAAATCGTTGCGTCCCTTCGTGGCATCGAATCGCAGCTCGACCGCAACGACCTTACGACCTCCCGGCACCACGACGCACTGCGTCAGGCGGCCGAGGTTCATCAAGCGGTTGGTCGTTTGGCCCAAAGGTTCCGTGCCTCAGGATATGACCGAAACCGGTGCCAATTCTCTGACGCTCTGGACATCGGTTCCTCGCTCGATCGCATCCGCAGTGTTCACGACGTGGACGATTTATGGAGAGCGATTCGCCGCAACCAAAGTTGGGGTCCAACGACGATGGACAAAATATCCAACGTCGCAACACATCCGATGACCCAGGTAATGATCAACGCGATGGCTCATGCGGCCGGTGCGGCCATGAGCGAACACGCGCGGCGAGCAGGCCGACGGGCCAATCGCCGCAACGGTTGGTAACCACCGCCCGGTCGGTGGGGCGAGTTCAGTCGTCTTTTTTTGGAAATTGATCTTGCGGTGTTTTCGCATTACTAGCGATATGCGGGGACATCCAAACCGTGCTCGTGTTTGAACACCGAGCACGATCATGTCGATCCAAAAACTGCATCCAAACTGAACACGCACCGGGAGTATTCGTTGAATACCCATCGCCCAACAGCCAATACGACGCAACCACGATCCACTCGCGCCGCGTCGTTCGCTCGAATTTGTGTCGCTTTCCTCGTCGTGGTCGCCGTATCAACGGCTAACCCGACCGACGTCGCCGCTCAAGACAGCGAACCGTCGGCATTGTCAAAACTCAACCCGATGAACTGGAAAGTTCCTTCGTTTCGGTTGCCGAGCTTTCTCGTCCACGACGACGATCAAGAACGCATTGTCGAACGCAAGGACGGACTCGTTTCCGATGTCAAAAGCACGGCGTCGCGATCCTGGCAACGCACCAAGGAAACGTTCAACCCGGCACGCCTCAACCCAATGAACCTGTTTGCCGGATCGTCCACCGACAGCACGACCGAAAAGAAGCCGGGCTTCTTCAGCTCGCTGCTCTCGCCCGCTCCGCCTGAACCGGAAGAACGCGTCGCCACGGTCAACGACTGGCTCGGACAAGAACGCCCGAAATAAGAACACACAATTTTCAAGCACGTTGATCTGTCGAGATCACGCGTCGCACCAAAACGCTGAAACCGACGTGTCATCGAGAGAACAACCCTCTCTCTCGCTGACACGTCGGCTTTTTCATGCGCTCTCCTGAAACCCTTCCTCGCAAGTAGAGACCGTAGCGAGAGTCGCCAAGACTTTCGGCGATCCACCAGCCCGCAGCGCAAGCAAGGGATCACACACAAACACTCGCTTGCGCGTCGGGCTGGTAACCTATCGGTGATCCTTCGGTTCTCGATTAAATCAGCCAAGACTTTCGGCGATCCACTGTGCCTCCCGGTATTCATGGCGGCCTGTTGATCGAATCGGTTTGCCAAATATTGCAGTGAACGGCAAGGCGATAGCTGGCAGGTAACGTCTCGCCCATGCAGTCGCCGAAAGTTTTGGCGAGTATCGCTACCAGGTCTTTGGATTCGCCAGACGTTCAGGCCACAAAAATTGGGCGACGTTGACTACGTCACCTTTCAACGCACTTAGCGGGCCTGTTCTGCCCGGCTGCTTCGCGATATCCGCGGCAAACGGCGATCGGCGGATGCGGTTTTGGATCGATCCTCAACAGCCACCGCGTTTTCTGCAAAAAATACTTTCACAGGTCTCCTGCGATTGTGCCGAGGCGTTTTCCCTCGCATTCGGCAAAGTCGCTACAGCCGGCCGGCCGCGCCGCAGATATGCACTCAGATTGAACACATGGCTAGATTCTTATCAAGATTCGTGCATCGGATTGGAAAGTAGCGCATTTTTGTAACCTAGTTTTTCACAGGATTCAAAAGCCGCCGCTATCAACGGTTGGTAGCAACGCTTTATTGAGTCCCGAATCCATTTCGACAATCGGGTTCGGATCCCTGCCCCAAGTTTCCTTTAACTGCTGAACATGTTGTCATGACTGCTGTCGACAGCGCCTCGCTCGACTCCATTCGCCGCAGCGTCTCGCCGCACGAGGACGTTTGGTTCCTTTCTGGACCGACGGGCCCGAGCGATTCGTTGCAACACACTCCGGTTGATCGCCAGCCCTTCACGGTTGGTCGACAGTCGGGAACGTCGATGAAGCTACAGTTCCGCACCGTCAGCGGAAATCACGCCGAACTGCGTCTGATTGATGGACGCCTCGTTATTCGTGACCTCGACAGCACCAACGGCACCTACGTTAACGGAACCCGCATCACCGAACCCACCGTCGTCAGCGACGAGGACCTGATCCACTTTGCCGAAGCCCCCTTTCGAATTCGTCGACAATCGCCGACGGGGATGACCGCCGGAACCATTTCCGAGAACGTTTGCGATCAGGCACTCGCGTTGGTGCAGTTCGATCGCTTGATGAGTCAACGTTTAGTACGCCCTCACTTCCAACCCATCGTGACCCTCAAAGGAGCACGTTCAATCGGCTTCGAAATTCTCGGCCGTGGTAGCGTGTTTGGATTGGAATCCGTCGGGGCGATGTTCCAAGCCGCCGAACAACTCAACCTCGAAGTCGAACTGAGCCGTTTGCTTCGTTGGGAAGGCCTACGTGTCGGACGAGAGATACCGGATCAGCCCACGCTGTTCGTCAACACACACCCGAAAGAAATGGAAGACGGTCAGTCGTTGATCGATTCGCTATCGAAAGTTCGCACGATGGCATCCAATACAACGATCGTTCTCGAGATCCACGAAGCCGCCGTTACCGACCCGGCATCGATGCGTCGTTTGCACGCATCGATGAAGGACCTCGACATCCAACTCGCCTACGACGACTTCGGTGCCGGCCAAGCACGTCTCGCCGAACTGATCGAAGCACGTCCAGACTTTGTCAAGTTTGACATCGGGCTGATCCGCGGCCTCGACGTCAACGACGGCAACCGCATGCGGATGCTGCAATCGCTCGTCAACATGGTCCAAGACCTCGACATCTCGGCTCTCGCCGAAGGAATCGAAACAGCCGAAGAAGCAAAAGCCTGCCTCGAACTCGGCTTCGATCTCGCCCAAGGCTTCTTCTACGGCCGCCCCGCCCCAGCGTAACCAAGACTCGGAACCAAACCGTCGGTCTTGGAAAGACCGACCTACGTGACTCACGTCTCTACTCGTGACGCAGCGCGTCGATCGGGTTCATCCGTGCCGCTCGGATCGCGGGATACAAACCGCTGACCAAGCCGACTGCGACCGCGATCACGACAGCTAACGGAATCGTCTCCAAGACGATCGACGGATGCGAATCTCGTATCGCACTCGGCAAAGCGGCGAACTGCTCGGGGAAACTCGTCGCGACCAGCATGATCGCGCCGCGGTACATCGGTGGCCCCAAGAAGCCGAGCACGATCCCAAGGGCCGCGCCAGCGAACGAAAGCAGAATCGTTTCGACCAAAAACTGGCGAACGATGTCTCGGCGTTTTGCACCGAGTGCACGACGAATCCCGATCTCCCGCGTTCGCTCGGTCACACTCGCGAGCATGATGTTCATGATCCCGATGCCACCGACGAGCAGCGAGATGCACGCGATCAGAACGCCAATACCGAGAAACATCAAACGCAAGTTCCGGGCCTGCTCGAGCAATTCGAGTGGCACGACAACCGCGATGTCTTCCGTATCGGCATGTTTCGCCGACAGAATGCTCTCGATCACCTTCGCCGTCGGCCGAACCTGAGACACTCGCTGGACCTGCATCGTGATTTGGTTCAGTTCCATAATTTCAATTTGAAACTGACCACTGCGACGGGTCACGATCGTATCGCCGATCCGCTTTCGCATCGTCTCGATCGGAATGTAAACGTCTCGGTTGAACTCCTGCGAATCCAACGATCCGCCGATCGCGGCCGACGCGTTTCGCGGTTCGAGCACGCCGACGATCCGGTAGTAGTCCGTATGCTCGGGAACATACAACCGTTTACCGAGTGGGTCTTCGTACGGGAACAGCTCATCGGCCACTTCAGCGGCGATCACACAAACGTTTTCGTTTCGAGCCCCGTCCGCATCACTCAAAAAGCGACCACCGCGTTTGCGAATTTGCAGCCGATTGACGTCTTTGTAGCGTGGCGTGCAACCGACCAACCGTCCCGAGATCAATTTATCACCACGCATGAATTGGCGTTTGATCTCTCGGATCGGTACCGCGACATCGAGCGTCGGCAGCGTCGCGAGAATCTGATCGAGTTCACTGCGGAGCAACCCGTACTTCGTCGCCGCCATCCCGGTCAGTTTTTCGTCCGGTGGTTTGATCGTACGAACGATGATCGTCGTCGCACCGAGCGATTCGATTTGCTTTTGCACCTGTTCACTGGCACCTTGGCTGATCGCAGTCAGCACGATCACCGACCAAACACCGATCAAGATACCGAGCATGGTCAGCCCGGTTCGCAGCGGGTGCAGCGTCAGGCTCTTAATGCCCATTCGGATGGTACGAAGCCAGACTAGCATGCGAGCCCCTGCTTGTTCTTCACCGCCAACGCGGCCGCGGCTTGCATCTCGCGGGCAGTCTCGCGGCGTTCGTCACTGACCGCCTCGTCGCTGTGCAACATCCCGTCTTTGAGCCGGATGATCCGCCGAGCGCGTTCGGCAACGTCGTCTTCGTGGGTGACCAAAATGATCGTTCGGCCTTCCCCGTTGAGATCATCAAACAGAGCCAAGATCTCGTCGGTCGTCACACTATCAAGGTTACCGGTCGGTTCGTCAGCAAGGATAAAGTACGGATCGTTCACGAGACTCCGCGCGATCGCGACACGTTGCTGCTGGCCACCGGAGAGTTGATTGGGGCGGTGGTCGAGTCGGTCACCTAACCCGACCTGTTCGGCGAGCATGATCGCACGATCGCGTTCTTTCGTCCCCAACAATCCTTGGTAGTACAACGGCACCTGGATGTTTTCGACAACCGTGAGTTGCTGGATCAGGTTGTACGATTGGAAGACAAATCCGATGCGTCGACTGCGAATTTCGGCGAGTTGATCGTCCGTCATTTGGCTGATGTTGTCATCGCCGAGGAACAGATTCCCCGCCGTCGGTTGGTCGAGACAACCGAGCATATTCAACAGCGTACTTTTGCCGCTGCCCGACGGTCCCATGATGGCAACATAATCTCCTTCGGGCACGTCGAACGAGACACCTCGAAGTGCGCGCACGGTCTCACTCTTGAGCACATACTCTTTGGTCAGGCCGTCGATCCTCGTTGCGAGAGCTTGTTCGCTCATGCGGCCGGATTTTCGATTTTGTCTTTACCGGCCCCCGGTCGCGGCTTGCCGTTTCCGTCGCGCGGCCCTCGCATTCCTTTTGCGCTGTCACCGTCACCACCGTCGGTTTCCGGTTCCGCATCCGCCGTCGCGGTGACCGACGGTTGATTCGCCAAGGCGACCATGTCGCTGTTGTCTTCGACGATGACTTCAGGAAGATTCATTAACGACAAATGTTCGCGAAGATTCAGAACCGCCGTTTCGCCCGCCTCGAGTCCAGACGAAATGCTGGCCATGGTGTCGTTCGTCGCCGCGATCTTGACTTCGCGTGTTTCGAATTCCTGTTCCCCTTTTTGCACCAAAGCGAACATTTTGTTGTCATGTTCATAGACCGCTTGGATCGGAACCTGAATCGCCTGAGGTAACTGCTCGACGAAAATTTCAACCGCGGCGGTCATTCCCGTACGGATGACTTCCGGCGGATCCACGATCTCGATGATCACACCGTATTCTTTGATCGACGAACTATACCAACTGCCCGGTTCGGCATATCGGTTCACTTTGGCGACGTGACCTTTGAGAACCATGTCCGGCAACGCGTCGATGCGGATCTTTGCCGCCATCCCTTTTCGCAACAGCGTGATGCGGGATTCGTTGACCTTGCAACGCACCTGCATGCGAGTCGGGTCGGGCAACCGGATGATCGCCTGTCGCTCACGAATCACCGCCCCCGCCTCGACAACAAACTCCGCGTTGCCTCCACGGTGGCTGTACTTGTTGGCGTGAACCACGACACCGTCGGTCGGTGCGATCATCACGCACTGTTCGATCTGTTCCTGAATCTCTTTCAGCTCGGTTCGTTCCTCGAGCAGTTTTTCTTCCGCGGCCGACAGGTTCGCTTTCGCTGCATCGATATCGCTGTCGTACTGCACCAACATTTTGCGTTTGGTGAGTTCCTGCAAAACACGCAGCCGTCCCTGAGCCGCTTCGAGTTGGTTGCGTGTGTTGGCCAATGCGAACTTGTCCGCGTCGAGTTGCAACGCATTCACCAACCCTTTGGCCACCAACCGCTCGCTACTTTGGAGGGCGAGTTGTGCTTTGCGGAGTTCTTGTTCGGCGACGGCGATTTCGCTCAAAATCGCCTTCTCTTCTGTTTTGTAGATCCCCTCGAGGTACTCTTGCCGCGAGATCGTGGCCTGTTCGAGCAGCGCCGCCGCGGTCGCCAAGTTCGCTTCGGCGGTAATCACCTCGATCTTGTCCTCTTTCAACTCCATTTCGAGGTTGGAGGAATCGAGTTCGACGAGTTTGTCGCCCTTCTTCACCCGGGTACCTTCATCGATCACCCACAGGATCGCCGTCCCGGTGTTTCCCCGCGATCGAATTTCACAGACCACTTCGGTGTTACTGCTGCTCTCAATTTCCCCCTGCTCGATGATCGTGTGGTCAAACGGGGCCTCGGTCACCTCGCTGACGATCAGCGAATCGGGTGCGAGCTGAGCCTGCCGTTCTTGATAGACGTCGTAGCCGTACCATCCGGCACCGGCGATCAAAGCGGTGAAAACGAGCAACGCAATCTTCGCTCCGCCGCGACGATGGGCTCGCCGGCGAAGGTCAGTGGAGGTTTGGGGAGGCATGGGAAGATCGGTGGGCTGTGGGGGAGGGCGCAAAGCGATCGGGTTCCTACCCGAGGCAGGGATGAAACCCCGGCAATCGGCAAAACGACCGGACAAATTCGCAACTCGAGCGGTTTCTCAGGGTCGTTTCCGATTTCCCGAGACGCAGCACGCCAAAACGCTTCCGACGACATCCGGTCACATAGAAACCGTGCGACCGATGCGGCGGAGCGTCCAGCAGCATCGGGCCGCAGAAACG
The DNA here is from genome assembly GCF_000346505.1 of Aporhodopirellula sallentina SM41. Classification (GTDB taxonomy): domain Bacteria; phylum Planctomycetota; class Planctomycetia; order Pirellulales; family Pirellulaceae; genus Rhodopirellula; species Rhodopirellula sallentina. The sequence goes on along the minus strand of NZ_ANOH01000135.1, from coordinate 33,934 downwards.
GGCTGTCTCGGTCGATTCAGACGTTCAGGCGTCCGCGTCCTTGAGACAGGGAACCTCGAGTACTACGAATCTCTACCGAAAAAGGTCGTCCTCCACAGTCTACTCACGCGTCAAAATATTGGTCAGCCTCGACGCGGGTATTTTCGGGCAACTTCTCTTTCAACTCGCATGGATCGAGCGCGAATTTGGCGTTAATCTCGACTTTGACGCCGTCGGCAACGCTCCCGCCCGCTTCCTCGATCCATCCCCGGTGCAAATCCACAATCGCTTGGCGAGCAAGCAACGGCGTGTCCTTCTCGGCACCATCGGCGTTTTTGATCGGCGCGAACGCCTTCGCCGGGTCGACTTCGTAGATAATCGTTCGTTCAGCGGACGGGAGAAGGTCGAAAATGAAGGTCTCGAATTTGGTCGCGTTAGGCGACTCCGGTTTGACCTCTTCGCCCGAATCCGAAAGGTAAGGCACCTTCTTGCTGGCCCGGTGAAACGGCAACGACGTCTCGCTGCCTTTTTCGCGATCGAGAAACGCGACGTCGAAAATGTGCACCGCAATGCTGCCGGCCCACAATTTCAACCCGCCACCTTCGTCGGTCATTTCAGCCGCTTCGTCGGGAAGGTCGCTGTATTCGATCACGTGAGTTCGCCCGTCCACCTGGACCACGTTGCCGACCTTTTCCGTCGGATAGCGTTTGCGAATCACCTGCGACGTCATTTCGCTTTTGGCGAGCAAGTGGTGACCGATGAATTCAGGGTCGCACAGGGTGACCAACGGGTTGTCGACCTGGAAGTAAAACAGGTGCTGATGCCCGTTGGATTTCATCCTTTCGAGACAACCGTTGCGGTCGAGTGCACGGAGTGTTCCCCCGTGACCGTCCGGACTCAAAGCGAGCGAGTCCTTCGAGGCCAACAACAATTTGCCGTTATCAGAATCAACCGCGGGCATTGTTCCTTGTTTGAAAATGACGACTTGATCGTCGGCCAAACCGAGATTGTTGTTCTCGTCAAAATAAGCACGCGTTTCGGCGTCAGTCGCTTCGCTGATCATCAGGTACCAAGGAATCGTGACGCCGTATCGTTGTCCTGTCGCGGCCAACCGGTCGGCAAAGATTTGAAACAACGTCCGCTGACTCAGCGGCCCGGCAGGGAACATTCCCTTCGGCAAATCGAAACCGAGCCGGGTACCTTGACCGCCGGCGACCAAGATGACCGCGACCTCACCCGCCCGAAGTGCTTCTTCGCCTCGTTTGCGAGCGTCTTCGGGTGACCAATCCACTCCGCTACCGTCGGCCGAAACCGCCATCGGCAACGTCGCGTTCTTAGCCATCGTTGCAAAGTCGATCTGCTCGTCTTCGCCTTTGATCAGGGTGGCCAGCTCATCAAAATCGATGGCCTTGATTTGCGAGGCCAATTGCTCCCGCGAGGCTTCATCGAGTTCGTCCCAATAACGAAGCACGTGGGTTTGATCGTACGGCTTCAGGATCGCGGTCAGTTCTTCGACAGTCGTAGTCATTGAATTGATGGAAAGGTTATCGGGAGATGGATGAGAAGTGTTGCCGGGAAACGGGAAGTGAAAGGAACCTTGGCGTTAAACGTCTGGAGTAACGAGTAGTGAATCTCAAAACGAAGCGTCGAGAGTCGTCTCAACAAGAGCCGCGCTGCGTCGGAACACTCGTGGCGCTTCGAAGCTTAATCTTAGGGTAACGAAACTCATCAAGAGTATCGGGAGGGCTCGTGAATCACCGAAAGTCTCGGCGACTTTCGCTACGGTCTTCAACCCGAATTCTTGATCGTGACGCACCACTAGGAGCGATCGGTAATCGCCACCGCGAGTGCTTTGTCGCTGATGTCTTTGCGGCACCATGCTCCTTGCCAACGGATTTTGGAAACTGCTTTGTACGCCTGCAACTTCGCCGCGCTGATGGTGTCGCCCATTGCGGTGACACCGAGCACACGGCCGCCGGAGTTAACGATTGCCTGCTTCCCGTCGCTAGCGTCACCCGCAAGACTCGTGCCAGCGTGAAAGACCTTCACGTCTTCCATCTCGTCAGCCGCGTCGATGCCGGTAATGGTGTGTCCCTTTTCATAGCTGCCGGGATAACCCTCGCTCGCCATGACCACACATATCGCAGGTCTCGGGTCGAACGTCAGGCTTTCGAGTTCACCCAATCGTCCGTCGGCTACCGCCTCCATCACGTCGACGATGTCGGATTGCAAACGCATCAACAAAGGCTGGCATTCGGGGTCACCGAAGCGTACGTTGAATTCGAGCACCTTCGGGCCGGCCGGTGTCAGCATTAGGCCTGCGTACAAAACGCCTTTGAACGGTCGTCGTGCTCGCTTCATCGCGTGAACGACGGGAACGAGAATCCCCGATTCGACTTCCGCGAGGGTTTGTTCGTCGAGAACCGGCGCCGGGCTGTACGCCCCCATTCCGCCGGTGTTCGGTCCGGTGTCTCCGTCGTTGGCCGGTTTATGGTCTTGCGCGGTCGGTAGCGTCAGAATCGTTTCACCATCGGTAATCGCCAACACGCTGACCTCAGGACCGGTCAAACGTTCCTCGATGATCAATTCTTTTCCGGCGGCACCGAACTCTTTACGAGCCCCGATGCGATCGATCGCCTCCAACGCTTCGCTGCGGGTTTCGCAGACGACGACGCCCTTGCCCGCGGCCAAACCGTCGGCTTTGACCACCACGTTGACCGGATCGGACGGGTCACTGTATCGGTCCTTGATGTATCGCATCGCGTCATCGGCCGCCCGGAATGTCCGATAGTCGGCGGTCGGAATGTCTGCCGAACGGAGCAGGTTTTTGCAGAAAACCTTGCTGCCCTCGAGTTCCGCGGCGGCGCTCGACGGACCGAAAACCTTCAACCCCGCCTCCTGCATGTCGTCCACCAAACCGGCGACCAAAGGAGCCTCCGGTCCGACGACGACCAAACCCACGTTGTTCGACTTTGCGAACTCGATCAACGCAGGATGATCGGATTGATCGAGATCGACGTTGATGGCATCCACCGCCGTTCCGGCATTCCCGGGGGCGACGAAAACCTTGTCCACTCGAGGGCTTTGGTTGATCTTCCACGCCAAAGCGTGCTCGCGACCGCCGCTACCGACGACCAAAACGTTCATTGGATTCATAAAAGACGAACAATTGGGGATGACGGCAGACCCAAAGTCGCCGAATCCGAATAGGGGTACAAATGAAAACGCCGGCGAGGACAGATTGACAACTACGTGCAATCCCTGCCGGCGTTATGCTAACGAAATCTGGCATCCTACCGAGTACGCGGGCCTGACCCGCATACGACAAACTTTCCCAAAGTTGCTCCCATCGGTAAACCGGGCATCCACCTGAGCTTTTATCGAGCCAGAACAGCTATCCGGCTCGGCAGTTTTGCGGCAAGTCCGCGATTTGCCCGCCGCATGCGGTGAAATTTGCCCGCCGTACGCGACAAACGCAGTACAGCGACTCAAAAGCCGGCCCCGAAAAGCCGGACCTGATAGCCAACTCAGATAGCCAAATCTGACGACCGGCTTTCCCAGACCCGAGACGCCTTAGGTTGCCGATGCCAAACGATCGAGCATGACCGGGTCGGTCGGCGACGGCGACATCGGATCGAGCCCGAGGGTGCCTTCGAGCGACTTGACGTAGTCTGCTGACTCGGCGATTTTCCGCTGATCGCTCGCGTACTGCAGACGTGCTTGCAGGCCGAGACGGTCAACGGCTTCCTCGTTTTCGGGGCACGCGATGTACTCCTTCAAACGTTCTTCAAACGCCTTCCAGTGCTGGATATCGTGAGTCTGTTTGGTTTCCAAACGACGTTTGTACCAATCGCTCTGGATCAGCGTTTCGCGTTTGAACAGATCACGAACTTCTGGCGAGTCGATCGTGTGACCGTTGTGATCGCCCTTTGTCATGATGTCGAGCACGGCACGAAGCGGCGGGCAGGCGAGTTCATACCCGAAGTCATCGTAGTAGTTCTTCGACACGCGAGCTTGAGCTTCCGCGATTTGCAGAATCCCGTCCGCGAACGCATCTTCGTCTTGCGTTTCGGGACGCAGGATCGATTCGGTGAATACCTTGGCAGGGTTGTCGAACACACGAGCGAGATACGTGCGAACAAACTTCTCGGTGATCCGATAACCCAAACGGCTGCCTGGAATCGGCGTGCCTTTGTAGGTGAAGTCTTCGACCTTCTCGAGCATGCCGTTGGCGATCAAGTTCGCCGGCTCGCGTTCCTCCGCACCCATCCGGCACCAAACCTCAGGGATCAACAATGAGATATCGTGCCCGACTTCGAAGTGCGGTCCGATATGACCAGCCGGGGTGCTGAAGCCGCCCAACTGCGTCAAGATCATCGACACGATCGCCGAGTTCAAATCGATCGCTGGGTGCAGGGCGTTGAACGGCCCCTTGGTCAACGCACCTTCACTCCCCGCACCCGTCGTGCTCGGGCTCTTCCCGGTCAACGAACACACATAGTCCATGATCAACTCGGGCAGCTCTTGGTAGTGCAGCGGCGAGTACACGGCGAGCGAACGGATACCGGCTTCCCGGTCCGGCGGATTGTTACGACGTCCCGACAACACCGCACCGACAGGCGTCAGCACAGGTTTGCCCGGTGCGAGTTTGCGATGCAATTGCAAACCACGCATGGCGACATAGGTCTCCAGGTGCCGGACGATGTCAGGACGGTCCTGTAGGTATCGAGGGTTCTTGGTTCGGGTACCGTTGACGATCCGAGGATCGGCGGTACTGACCACGTACCCGTCTTCGGCCGCAGCGGCCTGTTCGAGCAGCTCTTCCATCGGTCCGGTGAACTTATCGAACTCGATCGCATCGCGAATGATATCTTTCGCTTGCTGGCTGGTGAGCGGTTCAAAGTTACTGATGAAGTTGTTCGGGCCGGAAAGATCCAACTCAGTCTGTTTGTCCAGTCCACGGTGCACGGCATCGTCAGGACGTTGGAACAGACGATACTCACAGTTCTCGACGAACTTGTAACTGCCTGCCGGTGAGATCATCGAACCGAGGTTCTCGAGGCTGCCGGCAGGGATCACGACGCTCGCCGAGATGTCGTCTTCGCGTTGAACCTTTGCCGCGGCGATGAAGTCCTGACGCAGCTTGAACGTCCGCCATCGCGAATCTTCCAAACCGACACGCAGGTAAGTTCCGACCAACGTCCGGTCGCCGATCTTCAATTCGTGGCCGGGTGAACCGTTAACAATGTCGACGCGGAATTGCTCTCGCCAGTTGGTTTCCGGACTCGTGCCGATGAACCGTTTAACAATCAGTGCGATCGCGTAAACGTGTTCCGGAATGCTCTCGAGCCACGCGTTGTACTCGTCGTTGTATTCGGGCGACGGGGTCAACAGCTTGATCACGCTACCGAGCGATCGTTTCTGGTCGAGCACTTTGCGGGTCGGCCGCTCGGCATAAACCTTCGCACCTTCGGCTCCGGGGGCCCAACGTGTGCTGTAGTCTTTCGCGAAAATCTCATCGACCAACGCAAAGTCTTTGTCGTGATCTTTGACAAAGATCGGACCATAGAGCATGTAATCGCGAAGACTCTTGCTAATTTCGCTCTTACCGCCACCGGAAACCGTGCATGGTTTGTGGCAGAACACACCTTCGCCGGCCGTACCGATCAAACGCCAACTCGGTGCGTTCGCGTGTTTGGCAAGCTGCAGTTTGTAACCGCTCGGGGCGATGTAAACTTCATCCGGCGAGAGCGGAATTGACTGGGTCACACCGGCGGCGTCTTTCCACCGAATGTGACGGTGATGCAACGACGCGAACGCACTCTCAGGAATGTAGATCACCTGAGGGTACTTCTTATCGATGCCATACCCTTCGGGCTGGATATCGATGAAGTCGGTGTACTTCTCGGCCACTTCGGCAAACGTCTGCCCGTTGTACAAACGGCTCTTCACCTGGAAGTGATCGCCGAGCGAGTACGACGCGAACGCGAGTGCACCACCGGCGTGCTCCTCTTCGGCACCGCCCATCAAGTTTGCCGCGTAGCTGAGTTGCGTCTTGACCTCTTTCTTGCAGTAGCCGTAATAGTTGTCGGCGATCAACGTAACGATCACGCCCGAATCATCGCGGCAAGTCAGCTTGAATGCCGAACCGTCGTTGTAAAGTTCGTCTTCGGACTTCCAACACATCCGGTCACGACGTTGACGCTCGGTCGCGTCGTCATAGTGCGGCAGGCCGACTTCCTTTTTCGTCATCGACGTCAGGTGCGTTGCCAGAATCACACATCCGGTGTGGCCACTCCAGTGAACCGCATCGAGTCCCGCGTCACCACCGGCGACCAACGGATCGCCCGCGTTGCCAAAGATCGACTCCACAAAGTCCAAATTGCTGCAGTGAATCCCCGGTGTGAAGAATCGGGTTTCCATCGTCTTAAATTCGGTCACACCCGGAACAGCCGGGGCGACGAGAGGACGGAGCATCAGGGACACCCATGTTCTTGCCGGTTCCGGTGAAGTTTGGGTGTACGGCAACTCCATGTCGCTGTCCGGCGGGGTCATCGCAGCCGAGAAGAGTTTAATGAAAACTTCTTTTGGAACAGCGCGTTTATCACCCGGGATCGGCAAACCGCCTTCAACAACGTGGAAGGTTCCCGCGGTCGTTCGGCGGTCGGACTTCGGATTGTTGAGCACGCCGTTGAAGCAGCGGTACGATTTGACCAGTTCATTCTCGAAGGACTTCTCGCCCAACGGGAGGCTCAACTCGCGGGCCAAACCATGACGGTCCAGGTTGAGCGATCGCGAAGGCAGCTTGAGATTTTCAGCGCCCGCACAACCATCGAAATATCGGGACAAGAACTCTTCAATCCGTCCATCGATCGGAGGTTGGTGTTGACGGAGGATCGCGTTTCGTTCGCGGAAACTTTCCAGCAACTCACGCGGCAAAGCCGACTTTGGTTGCTCTTGGCCGGACTCATGCGGCGGCGTCAAACCGGCCATCGCGAGTTGGAAGGTCAGGTAACTTTGACGGCGTTGGCGTTCCGCGGGCGATGATGCCAACTCGGCGTCCCAGCCCACGGCTCGTTGCAATTCTGCGGAGTCTCGAAGCAATGACACGGGGGGGCTCCCAAACAAGGTCTCGGTAGTAAACCCAAGGTCGCCGGTGGCGATCTTAGGACCTACCCGAAAACTCATCAGCCGCTCAGCGTTCGCCGCGGCTGGCTCGAAGCAACCGGAGCTAACTCCCGCCGGATAATCTATTTAGCGAAGTTTTCGAATAGGTTCTTATCGTGCCGAACAGCTTAGCAAATTGCGCACGAAGACAAAGCGGTCAGGGGTGCGACAGTTCTAACGTGAACACCTTCTCACACATTTGAACGAGCATTGTTTCGACTGCGCAAACCAAATCGACTCGGGAGCATCCCGCGGATTCAGAGATCCGTATCGGGTTTGTCGGTTGGGCCGCCTGGTTCCTGTGTCGGCGGGGGCGGGTTCTGCCGCTCCTGAACCTGACGCACTGCGCCTTTGAGCGAATCGAGCAAACGAGGCACCTGCCCCGCCGCCAGGAACACCCGTGCACTGACGGCCGACTGTGGAAAGAAACTCGTTAGGAAATCCAGCCCAAACTCGGTCGCACCGTGCCCGATCATCACGCCGTTGGCGTAAACCCCCGAGAGCGCCTCGTCGGGCAGTTTGAGGTCGTCATAGATTTCCTGCGGACTCGGGCGTTTCTGATCGGGGTTGGGGTTGGCCGGAGGCGCCGCGGGCTCACCAAATCGACTGCGAAAGATATCCAGGTTCTTCTGCAACGCGTCCACGAACTGCGGCATGACGGCGTGTGGGATGACCACACGGGTCGCGACCCGATGCGGCCGACCGATCGTTTGTAAAAAATCGATGATGAATTCGTTTTGCCCGGTCATCACGATCGCCCCAGTACTGAAACAACCACCGGCGACATGATCGGGGACACGGGCACGCAGGGCGGGATTGTCGTTCGGAGCAGGCTGCTCGGGCTGTTGTTCGGGTTGTTGGTTGTCAAAAGTCATGAACCTGCCAATCGATTTCAATGCCGACGAATATGTTGATTCTCAATCATGACCGCGATCGATATCGCGACGCCATGCCGTGCCCGGCATTGAACTTAGCCTGCCGGCGCGATCGCTTCGAGGAGGCTGGCCGCCTTCACCCATGTTTCTTCGGTTTCTCGCACCGGATGGCTGCGTGCGGTGATTCCGCCACCGACCGGAAACTCCCACACTGACTCACCTGTGGACGCTCGGCGCTGAGTTACCGTGCGGATCAGAATATTGAAATCCGCCGCGCCGCTGAGGCTGACGTAACCGAGTGAACCGCAGTAGGGCCCTCGCGGTCGCTGCTCGAGCTGCGCGATCGTCTTCATTGCTTCCACCTTGGGCGCTCCCGTGATGCTGCCACCCGGAAAACAAGCCGCCAACAAATCGGCCACCGTGGCGTCATCGCCGAGCACTCCCTGCACCGTCGACACCAAGTGCTGCACGCTTTGATAACGTTCGAGTTCGCAGAGCTTGGTCACCTCAACGCTCGCATCGGTACAAACGCGAGACAGATCATTTCGCATTAAATCAACGATCATGATGTTTTCGGACCGATCTTTTTCGCTGCGCAGAAGTTCTTCGCCTAAACGCACAGTTTCTTCTTCATCGCTCGTCTTCGCGACTGTGCCTTTGATCGGCCGGGTCACGACGACGCGTTCGGAATTCTCGCCGACGCGAACCTGCAGGAAACCTTCCGGTGACGAACTCAGAACGTGATACTCCCCGGCATCGAAATAGGCCGCATAAGGAGCCGGGTTGGACTGTCGTAGTCTCGCGTAAAGATCAACCGATGAATCAGTCGCCACACAAGACAACGTCTGCGCGAGATTCACCTGAAACGAATCGCCCTGACAGATCCGATCAACAATTTCCTTCACCGCCGCCGCGTAACGTTGATCGGTGAAGTTGCTCGATACCTGCGAACGGGTAAAACCGGCCTTCGACACGTCCTTTAATTCCATGGGGTCAACCGCGGGCTGCTTGCCGAGGAAATCGAGGACCTGATCGGCGCGTTTTTCTGCGCGGGCACGATCGGTCTCGAACGTTTCGCCGAGCCCCGTGCTGAGCAACCACACGTTCCCGCGGGCATGATCCAACGCGAGCGTCCAGTCATACAGCCCGATCGCCATGCCAGGTATCGATTCCCGGGCATCATCACCACGCTCTTCCTGCAGAGATTCATCCACCCGGCGCAGCGAGGGCTCGAGCCACCAAGAAGACTCGTACGCGAGCAACCCCGCAATTCCGCCCCAAAACGGCGGCAAATCGGCATCCCGGGTACTAGGGGACAGGTGCTGTAGTTTACGACACCACTCGTGCAACACCGGCCACGGGTCCGGTGAATCCACGTCCACCCCACACCACGCGACCGGATCGGCGGCCAAGAACGAGTAACGCCCTCGGTCGTATTGATTGTCCGACGCTGAATCGAACCAGATGCAGTTGGGCAGATGATTCAGTCTCGCAAAACAACCCGCCAACCCGTCCGACAGCAGCGAGGCCCAACGAGAATCCTGATCGAGCCTTCTCGCCACGTGAATCGGTCCGCTGGTCTGCACTCCCAAATTTCTTCCTCACTCGATATCAGTTGCTCGCCCCAAACCGAACGCTCTCAAACACGTCCGTCAAAAAACGCTCGGTCGCGAATCCCCCATGAACCTAACCGAGACGACGGGCACGGCAATCGACGCTTGGCCAGTTTACGATCCGGTTTTTGGAATCGGAACACAAATTTCTGACTGCGCAACACGAGGATGTATAGACGAGTGCCCACAACGAACGTTTGATCGGCTATCCTGTGGCCGACATTCCCACCTTCACCCCCGCCTAACAACCCAGCGACCGACTCTTGTCTGAACAACCTGATTCTCCGCTCGATGCCGAAGCGACGCAGAAGGCATCGCGTCTCGGATTGACGCTTTTCTTTATCTACACGCTCGTCTATCTCGGCTTCGTGCTGCTCAACGCGTTTGCCGCCGACACGATGGACACCGTCGTCGTCGCGGGGCTGAACCTGGCGATCGTGTACGGGTTCGGATTGATCATCGTGGCGATCGTGATGGCATTTATTTATGGCTTCGCCTCGCGAACCGACAACGCCGTCGCGGCGCCCACTAGCAGCGATCACGGCAGCACCACCGATGGCACGGAGGGTTCTGCGAAATGATCTACGATCCATCAATAACCGCAGTCGTGGTGTTCTTCCTCTTCGTCGGCTTTACCGTCGGGCTGAGCTTTTATCTCGGCAGCAAAGCAAAGTCCTCGGCTGGTTACTTCGCCGCCCACGGACAGATCCCATGGTTCATTAACGGAGTCGCGTTCGCGGGCGACTACCTCTCGGCAGCCTCGTTCCTGGGAATTTGCGGCATGATCGCCGCCTACGGCTACGACGGCTTCCTCTACTCAATCGGCTATCTCGCCGGCTGGATCGTCGCGTTGTTCGTGATCGCAGAACCGATGAAGCGACTCGGCAAATTCACGTTTGCCGACGCACTCGACGCAAAGTTCAATTCGCCCGGCATCAAAGCCGCCGCCGGGATCAGCACGCTCATCGTCAGCGTGTTTTACCTGATTCCTCAAATGGTCGGCGCTGGCGTACTCATCCAACCGCTGCTGGGATTCCCGCACTGGGTTGGGGTTGTACTGGTTGGATGTGTCGTGATCACCATCGTTGTCACCGCGGGGATGGTTTCCACCACGTGGGTGCAGTTCCTCAAAGGTTCGCTGCTGGTCGTGTTCAGCGCTGTGCTCGTGGTGTTGGTACTCAAACAAGGATTCCGAACCGACCGGAACGCGTTCGAAACCATCGGTCCGCTCGCGATCGCATCCGACAATTCAGATCCTGGATCGGACCAGGCGAACGGCCTGCGAACACGCATCGCCCAGGAAACCGGCCGATCGCTGTACGCTGCCGGTGCGCAGCCTGACGCCGCGGACAGCAACGACGGTTGGTCGGAATCGGAAAACTACATCCGCTTTGCCTCTGAAAGCGACGATGGTTTCGACGTCTTCCGAATCGAGCAACGAGAGGACGGGATGTACCTGACCGAGGCGCAAGCCAAAACGGTGAACACCGACGGCAAAACGCTGATCGGTGGATTGCCGAAGGGGACAGACAACGGAGAACGGACCCTCAAACCGGTCGGTCACCTGAGCCGACTGCCCGAAGAGTTCAACGCACCCGATTCCGACGACGGATCGGCCAACGCATCGGAAGAAACCGGCAGACTCGGACCGATTCAGTTCTTCGACGTGCTACGGCGCAGCGAAGTGACGTTGTGGGGCAGCGACCGGATCGCGGGGACCGACGGAACCGTCACGACGGTTTACTACCAGAAACCAACCTCCGGTTCACGCGTGCTCCGCCCCGGCGAACACCCACGGTTTGCGGGCATACGCAGCGGCCGATGGACCGACCGGGTGAACTTCCTGTCACTGATGCTGGCGCTTTTCTGTGGGACGGCGTCGTTGCCACACATTTTGATTCGTTATTACACGGTCAAAGACGCCGCAGCGGCCCGCAAGAGCACGATCGTGGGAATCGCGAGCATCGGTTTCTTCTACGTGTTGACTCTGTACCTCGGTCTCGGTGCGATGACCAGCGGAACGTTGGACGTCACCAACAGCAACATGGCGGCACCGCTGCTCGCCCGAGGAATCAGCGATCTGTTGTTCGCAATCATTTCAGCGATCGCATTCACCACAGTTCTCGGCACGGTCAGCGGTCTGATCCTCGCCAGCAGCGGTGCGGTTGCCCACGATCTGCTCGGCGGCGTGATGGGCGTTCAGTTCTCCGAAGGCAACCAAGTCCGCGTGGCCAAAATCGCAGCGGTCGTCGTCGGCGCGATTTCGATCGTTCTCGGAATTCTCTTCCAAAACCTCAACGTCAGCTATCTGGTGGGGTGGGCGTTCAGCATCGCCGCCAGCGCAAACCTGCCTGCCCTCGTGATGCTTCTCTTTTGGAAACGCACCACCGCGGCAGGGATCATCGCCAGCGTTGTCGTCGGCATGTTCAGCTCGCTCGGTTGGATCCTGTTGTCCGCCGACACGTTCGGGAAAGTGTACGGGATCGATCCGGCGAGCAGCCCGATCCCGTTCAGCCAACCCGGCATCGTGACGATCCCTCTCGCTCTGCTAACGCTGGTCGTCGTCTCACTGATGACGCAGAAAGCTCGCTAATCCGGGAGGTTTCGCTACCGAGGAACCTTCACCGCCGACCACAGTGGATTTAAAAAGCGATGGACTCGGAAAATTCGACTCGTATCCCACACGTCGCTGCGATTTCCGGCTGAAACGCCCGGGAAAGCAGCGTGATGGCGGCAAAATGGGTCGATCCGATTTTGCCTGAAAAAGTTCGCGTGGGGGCCGATTGCAGGCAAACCCGGCTTGACATGCCCCCACAGTCGCCTATATTTGCGAGTAAATGGCATTGGTTTTGGCCCAAGGGTCTATCGACCTCATCGTCCAATCCAATCTTTCCGTGGCCCCCAGAACTGAAACGCTTTTCGCATTTTCAGCGTGTGGCCTCACCCAGTCGGTTCCTTTTTCTGCGTAACCAACTGGGCATCGATCGCGAATTTTTCGAATCATTGGCACGATAATTGATCCGGATCTCACATCCGGTCGCGCCGCAGACGGCGGGCGATACTCAATTTGACAATGTAACAGGTGTGTCCCTGACTCGTTGGATGGGAATCTTTTTGGCAAGGACTTGCCGTTCGTGTGAGCACTTGATCGCACGAACACACTGGTCGCCCTGATGGTGATACCGCCACCTTCGGTGCACTCGACCTCACAATCGTTTTTCAAACGCGGTTCCTCTTGTTGGTTGCCTTTATCGGCTCGGTGTTTTCGCCACCCCCGAAATGCGTTGGTCTTCGCTGAAGACCGGCAAATCTTCGTGTGGATGCTGTGTTGAAAACACCTCAAATGCTCTCCTTCGCGGAGGCTCCGAGACAGGTTTACCTGGATTAAAAGATGGCAAAAAAGAAGCGCTCATCACGCAGCCGAGGTGGTTTCGGCTCTCAGAATGGCTCCTCAAACGGATCGTCTTCCGGTGGAAACGGGGGCAGCAAACCTCGCACTCGTCGTCGCCGCCGTGGAGGCGGAGGCGGAGGCGGCGGAAAGCAGAACGGAGGATCCAACGGTGAACCGGCGGACTTCGTCAGCGACGCACCACTCGAAGAGTGGGCCGGCATTCTGGAAATGCACCCCAACGGATACGGGTTCCTGCGAAGCGCGTCAAACAACTACACACGTGAACGTACCGACCCGTTCGTTCCCGGAACCATGGTCGAAAAGTTCGGCCTCCGCCAAGGCGTCATGCTGCACACGATGGTCCAGCAGGCCAAACGGCAACAAGGCCCGCGGGTCCGCGAAATCCTCGACGTTGACGGCCAACCGCCGGAAAAATACCCGGACATGCCGCTGTTCGATGACCTGACGGCAATCAACCCGGAAGAGTTCCTGAAACTCGAAAAGGGAAAACAACCTCTTACCAACCGAGTCATCGACCTTCTCGCCCCACTCGGTCGTGGACAACGCGCGTTGATCGTCGCACCGCCACGCAGCGGCAAGACAATCATGCTTCAGCACATCGCCGAAGGCATGTCGGAAAACCATCCCGATGTGAAGTTGATGGTGCTGCTGATCGACGAACGACCTGAAGAGGTCACCGACATGCGGCGCAGCATCACCAACGGCGAAGTCATCGCGAGCAGCCTGGATATGGATATCGAAAGCCATGTCCGACTGAGCCAATTGGCGATCGATCGTGCCAAACGTCTCGCCGAATCAGGCCAAGACGTGTTCTTGATGCTCGACTCGATCACCCGCCTTGCTCGTGCGTTCAACAAATGGGTCGGCAAGTCCGGCCGCGGTGGAGCAACCGGTACCGGCGGTTTGGACATCCGAGCGATGGACGTCCCGAAGAAACTCTTCGCCACCGCACGTGCCTTCCAAGAAGGCGGCTCGCTGACCATCGTGGGCACCTGCCTGGTCGATACGAACAGCCGGATGGACGAAGCGATCTTCCAAGAGTTCAAAGGTACCGGGAACATGGAAGTGGTTCTCGATCGCCGACTCGCCGATCGTCGTGTCTACCCCGCGATCGACATCTCGCAATCTGGAACACGACGCGAAGAGCTGCTGCTCGACGAAGAAACCTACGAAACGGTCTCGATGCTGCGTCGCACTCTGAGCGAAATGCACCCGGTCGATGCGATGGAACAGTTAACGAAACAGCTCGGTCGCTTCGACGACAACGAAGGTTTCCTGAAACTGATCTCCGGTGCCAAACTCGCCTAGCCCCGCGGCACAGTTCAGCTCTCGGGTAGCCATAGTGGATCTTGCGAATGATCCTCATGCAGCAGGATCTTCCACAGAGATCCACTCCCCCAAAAGAAACAGAGCTGGCACAAACTGCTAGAACACGGCACCGCTCGACAACCAGCCGATGGTTTTGACAATGGCCACAGGGCTCGAAGAAAGCCATCGTCAGACCGGGCACACGAGACGAATTCTTTGGTGGTCACGAACGCCGCGACACCTACTGCGGTAGCCGGCGCGGTAAGATGTGGGAGCATTTCCAACTCCCCTCTCGTACGTGATGAGCACCACTCCCGTGAAAACGACGTTGTCCCTTTTTGTCGCCATCGCTCTGCTGGCGATCACCTCCATGCAAGTTGCCGCTGTGGGTTCCGAAGCAAAATCAGAGACCAAGAAACTACGTCACGTCGTGATGTTTGGCTTCAATGAGTCCAGCACTGAGGCGGACGTCCAGCACGTGGTCGACGAATTCGCGAAACTGCCCAGCAAGATCGACTCGATCGTGGACTTCGAACACGGCGTCAACAAAAGCCCCGAAGGCCTCAACGACGGCCTGACGCACTGCTTCCTCGTGACGTTCGCCGACGAAGCCGGCCGGGAAGCATACCTGCCGCATCCTGCCCACAAAGCCTTCGTCGAAGTCCTCAAACCTCACATGGCCAAAGCCGTCGTGGTCGATTATTGGGCCGAGTAGTCTCGACATCGATCGATACGCAGACTTCTGATTACTCCGTCTCGCATGCGAAATTTGCCAAAAATTTTGCGGACGATCGCGGACTTGATACATTTCTAAGACGCGAGCTTCGAAAGTCTTCGAGTTCGCGTCTTTTCTTTTGCTCATCGAGGAAGTTGCGATGCGGATGCCTTTGACCGTTAGGGTGCTTTGTTTCTTTGCCGCGTTCGCGACGTTACCCACCGGGCTGCTCGTCCCCCCCAACGCACAGGCTCAGCAAGGCGGCTTTTCGGGGCAATTCGGTGGCCCCATCGCGGTCAACGAACCACTCTCGGGACCGCAACCCGGTGCCGGCGCGGGCCTTCCCGGCGAGAACGCCGGTCGCGGCGGCGGCTCGATGGCCGATTTCGATTCACTGATGACGCTGATCCAACAAACCGTCGAACCGGATTCTTGGGAAGCTCTCGGCGGCGTGGGAACCATGGCACCCTACCCGCAAGGCGTGATGGTCGATCCGCGTGGACTGCTCCGCGACTACGATCCCCAAACACCGGTGAAGACCGACAACGCCGCACTCATCTCCAAGATGCTCGCCGGGCGACAAACCGAACAACGCGACCTTCCCGCGAACGAACACGACTGGCGATCGCCCGCTCGCGCTCGATGCATTTCTATCCGCCGAATGATGCAGGCACTCGCAACACGAAACTTGCAGATGCAGCAGTCCGGCCCAACCGCGAACGAGTCAACTGCCAACGGGGACACACAGATCGACGAGGAACTCGAAGCGTTTCGAGCCATGGCAGGCCTATCTCGCGTCACGTTGGCTCTGGTGACGGCCGATGATTTGATCCTCGCCGGTCCGGTTGCCGGATTCGATGAATTCGACGGATGGCAAATTGATCGCAAGACCGGAATGCCGCCGATGAGCCTAGTCTCGATGGCGGTTGGACTAAAAGCAGCCCGGAGCGGCGTCGCCTACGGTTGCACGATCGACCCGACACCCGAAGGACTTCGCAACGCGGCGGCGTTTGGACAGAAGGTAACCGGCGGCGAAATCCCGATGGCTCGGGCGGCCGATGAACTCGCCTCAGCATTGGGGCGACAAGACATCCTGGTTTTCGGAACCACGCCTTCTCACGAGGTCGCATACCTCATGGTCGAAGCCGACCGACATATGAAACGCTTGGCTCTCGGCGACCAACCGATGCCCGAACGCGTTCGCAACTATTTGCAGATGCTCTCATCAACGGGCGACGGCACACCGCCGACCGACCTATTGCTGCGACTCTGGTTTACGTCGGACATGATGGATGTCCGAGCCACAGACGTCGACGGCGACAAGATCGTTCAAATCGCCGGCCGACCGATCCGGCTCAGCGGCGAGAACGAACGCGCCCAACTCGACGGAGCCCGCGGCAATCGCACGGTCGATCCGGCCTCGCTCGCGTTCGTCGAACACTTCAATCAAAACTGGGTCGGCATCCGTACCCAGTATCCGATTTACGGGGCCCTGGAATCGGTCTACATGGCAACCGCGATCTGCGAATTGTGGAAACGTGTCGCCACCACGTCCGACCACGAAACACTCCAACGTGCCATGATGTACTTTGCCGCAGAACAAGCCGAGAAGCTCAACCCACCGACGCAGGTCGACTCCATCGCCGTCTATCATCGATACCGAAAAGGCCGCAAACAACACCAAGTCTTGATGGCCAGCGGCGGAGTCAAAATCGCACCAGAAGAACTCGTGCCGCTGAAGACCGCAGACTATCCGGGCTTGAAACCATATATCAAATTCCGCGACGAACGCCCCACCAACCGATGGTGGTGGAACGCGAACATCGAGAACTAATCAGTCCGCGTAGCCCCCGCCACTTCGTCCCCCGCCACCTTGCCGCGGCCCCGCCCCGCGAGCCAATGGCATCAGACTTCGGGCTCGCTTCGAACGACGCCCGCACATCGTCAAACGAACTAGACGCTACGGGGTCCGCTCGAGTTGGAACTGATACACGCCGCTGCCGACCCGAACTCGCCGGCCTGGCGTCAGCACATCGCATCCGGCCGACTCCTCCAGCGACACGCCGCTTTCGCGCACCGCCAACGTCCCCGCCGGGAACTCAATCTCGGCCGTCGTATCTACCGGAACTCTCACTTCCAACTCAGCCGACTCGCCATCCACGCGCCAATTCGATTCGATCAATCCACGAACCGTCTTATGCGAACAGCGAACCCAGGTCAGCCCCGACGCAAACTGTGGCCGGATGCTGATTCGGTCCGAACCGACCGCGTCGGGAGCGACCTGGATCCCACCGAGCCAACGAAAGAACCACGCCGAAACGGATCCGAACATCGGATGGTTGTTCGAGAACGTTCCATCGCTTCCCGCCCAATGCTCCCACAAAGTCGTCGCGTCGTTTTCGAGCATCCATCCCCACGACGGAAACGTGTTGCGACTCGCGATTCGGTATGCGAGATCGCTGCGTCCGTTCGCGGACAACTGTTCCATCAACATTCTCGTTCCGAAGATCCCGGTCGTCAGATAAGCCCCCGATGCCTTGCCGCCACCAGGGTGCTTCAGCTCGATAGGATCCTCGACCGCGGAAACCATGCGATCGAAGATTCGATCACGACTCGCATCGGGAGCGACACCGAACCCGAGCGCCAACGATTGACGGGTTTGCGATCCATCGTCGACTGTTCCCGTTTCGGGATCTAAGTAAGCATCGGCCCAATGGTGCGCGGCGTCGTCCGCCATCTCGTCGCAGCGTTTCGCATCGTCTTCTCGTCCGACGATCCGAGAAAGGCGGGCAATGCGTCGAGCCGCATCGACGAACATCGCCGTCGTGATGACCGGACCTCCCGATCGCGTGAGCGCCTCGTGATCCCCGAGCCCCTTGACCACGAGTCCGTTCTTGCGTCCCGCGTTCTCCAACTCCAACCACTTCATCGCGACCGGCAACTGCTCCTCGACGAGCGACGCATCGCCGTAGTGACGATAGAGTTGCTCGATCAACAACGGATGCGCCATCGCCCACCCCACGCCGCAGTAGTTGATCCCGACAAACGGCGCGGTATCCGTCAAATTGCCGTCAGGCCGAGCCGCGTCTGCCCAGTCGCGTACCGTTTTGGCATAGAAGCCCGACATGTCAAAATTCATCAAAAACGCTTCGCTCGTCGCGGCGATATCACCGCCATAGCCGAAACGTTCTCGGTGCGGGCAATCCGATTGCACGCCGACGACATTCGCCAAGAAAGTGCGACGTGTCGTCTTTTGAATTTCGTTGAGTCTTTCGTTGGAGCACGCAAACTCGCCAGTCGATTGCAAGTCGCTGCGCAGTGGAAAGCCTGTGATGTCGTCCACTGAAAACCCTGCAGCAGCCGACTCCGGTAGACCAGTGACCTCCATGAATCGGAAACCATGAAACGTGAACTTCGGACGAAACACTTCCGTTTCCGCACCTCGGCAACTGTAACGATCCTCTTGCCAAGCGAACTCGGGTGCTCCCGGTCCACCTTTCGGCACCACCGTTCCATCAGCGAGCTTGCGATTTCCTTTGATCTGACCACAAACGCTGGTCATGGGATTCAATGTTCCGTCCGGATACAACAACTCGCCAAAACGAAACCGCAACTCAGTACCGGCCGGCGCGTGCAATGACACTTCGGGAACGCCTGTGAAATTCTCACCGAAGTCCACAATCTGAACGCCGGGTTTCGGCGAAGTGATCGCAACCGGGTCAATCGGTTTGCCGGCGCGGATTGGTGGTGTCACCATCGGCGTCAACGGCTCGAGCGGTGCATCGACCACCCGCACGGACTTCCAACCGGAGCCTTCCGATCCGACCTCGTCCCAACCCGTTTGCTCCAATCGAGCGTCTCGAATTTCTCCGAGATAAACACTGTTGAACACCGTCGGCCCCGGCTTCCACTTCCAATCGCCGTCGGTCGTGATCACCGACTGCGTCTCATCGTCATGCTCAACGACTAAGCATGCGATCGCGCGCGGTCGTCCCGTCTCGATACTTTTTCGAATATTGCGATGCCCCCACATCCGCAGCGGCAACGGATTGAACCAACCGTTGCCCAACTCCATTGCGATGCAGTTTTCACCTCGCTGAACTTGCTCGGTCACATCAAATGAACTGAAAAGAATCCGCTGGCCAAACTCGGTCCAAACGCTATCAAGTTCGTGATCCCCGACACGCTCGCCGTTGACCGACGCGGTGTAGTAACCGAGCCCCGCGATGTGCAATCGCGCCGAGGCAATCGGTTTGCTCATCACGAATTCATGACGCAGCCTCGGTGCCGGGTCGAGATCGTAAAACGCAGCGTCGTTCTCGGGCAGCGGTTGACCATCGTCGATCCACGTCGCCCCCTTCCAATCTGCCGGCGTGACCGGAGCCACCTCCCACGACGCCACGCCACTCCATGTTGGCGTGTCATCCGTGGTGTTTGCCCCGTTCGCAGCGTCGGGAGTCTTCGTTACCCAGCACCCGACCTTCCAATAGCAACGTTGACCGGCAACGAGAGGCTCGCCGCTGTAGCGAACCTGCGATAAACGACTCGCGGGCACCTTTCCGGAATCCCATAGGTCACCCGTTCCTTCAGAAAGCAACTCGGGCGAACTCGCCACGAGAACCCGCCACGCGGATTGATACAGTCCACGCTCGCCGCTATCCGTCGCCACTTCACATCGCCAGGACAGCAACGGTGCTGACGACGTGCCGATCGGGTTCGTTTGCCCGTTCGCCTTCAAACCCACCGGCGTCAACGCATACACATCGGATGACACCATCGCGAGGCACGTGACAACAATAACAAGCACTCGAAAAATCATGTCGATCCTATTCTCACCCGGGAAACGCCAGAACATCGCACGTTGAAACACTGAAACACGCATTGACATTCTATGCAATAAACATGACGCACATAGAACCCTGCGACGTTCTTATGTTGCGATCATCTCTTATACACCGATCAAGGTGTCATCCAAAACCTTTAACGGTTCCTGAATTGCAAACGACATGATAATTCGCCAACGTATCAAACCAATCATCGTTTCTCAGCCAGCCATACAGTTCTCGGCAACCACACAGCACCGCGTCATCGAACCCGTTCGAACACCTCTGCAGCTCAATTTTCCGTCGATTCGCGTTTGCGTTTCACATCAATATGCCGTGCACGTCGCCACAACGCCCTATCAAGCACATTGCGACCTAACGCGAACCTAAGTGCCTATCCGAACATAGGTTCGCCGATCAGCGTTTGCCGCATTTTGTTCAGGAAAACCGGGGCGAACGCCTGACGGCTCATTGGTTTGCCGCGGCTTTCGGACAGCCATCAATTCGCCTCGAACGCACCGCTACCATTCGCAGCACGAACCTCAATCAACCTGCTTGCAATCCTTATGCGCACTACGCTCTCCCATGGACGCCACGAGCACATCGAATCTCACTCAAAATCATTATGATGTTTTTAGGTGACAATCTTTTGACAGCCTTCTGTCTTTAATCCTCGCAACGATTAACATCGCCAAACCTTCCGAACGTTTCCACGAGACGCAACATGCCGACCCGACACACAACTTTCCAACGCATTTCATGTGCGCAAACGGTGTTCTTCGCAGCCTTATCCTGCATTCTCGCCGCCACGGCGGAGGCGAAAGACAGTCCGCGAGACCGTGTGAACTTTGATCGCGGATGGTCGTTTCATCACGGCGAACTCGACGGCAATACCTTCGAACAAAAACGTCTCGATCAAACCGGATGGATTCCCATTGACCTGCCGCATGATTTTGGCATCGAAGGCCCGTTCGAAAAGTCGAACCCGAGCGGTGGACCGGGCGGCTACCTCCCCGGTGGAATTGGTTGGTACCGCAAATCGTTCGAACTGTCGAAGGAGCTGTCCGACGAATGCGTTTCGATTTGCTTCGACGGCGTGTACATGAACAGCGAGGTCTGGATCAACGGTCACAGCCTCGGTGTCCGCCCGTACGGATACATCAGCTTTCACTATGACCTGACGCCCTACCTCAACCCGAACGGAGAAAATGTTTTGGAGGTGCGGGTCGACAACGCGAAGCAACCGTCATCTCGGTGGTACACCGGCTCGGGGATCTATCGGCACGTCTGGTTGACAACCACGAGCAAGATTCATGTTGCTCAGTGGGGAACCCAAATCGCCACGCCGAACATCACCGCGACGGCGGCGGACGTTTCCATCAAAACATCGGTCAGCAACACAGGCGACTCGGCGACCTCGGTGGAAGTGAAACAGAAGATCGTCGACGACGGTGGAAACGTCGTCGCGAGCGGAACTGACACCGTGATGGTTGGCGAGGGCGAAACCAAAGTCGTTTCGCAGACAATCCAACTTCCCACCCCTGAGCTATGGTCGCCGCAATCGCCCAACCTCTACGTGATGAAAACCGAGTTGATCTGCGACGACTCCTCTAAAGGCACGAAACGAGTTGCGGACCAATATGAAACGACGTTTGGTGTTCGGGAGATGCGTTTCGATCCCAACGAGGGGTTCTTCCTCAACGGCGAAAGCATGTTGTTCTTAGGTGTTTGCAACCATGATGATCTCGGACCGCTCGGTGGGGCGTTGTGGGACGACGCACTCGAACGCCGTTTGTGGATGCTCAAAGAGATGGGCTGCAACGCGATTCGCACGGCTCACAATCCGCCGCCGCCGGAACTACTCGAAATATGCGACCGAATTGGGTTCCTCGTTGTGAACGAAACGTTCGACAAGTGGCGTTTCGGATGGGGATTCGAAGACGGCAAACTCGTCTGCGGCCGTCGTTCGAAACAAGGTTACGCGTCTTACATCGATCAATGGCAGGAGATCGATCTTACGGACCACTTGATGCGAGACCGCAATCACCCGTCGGTCATCATGTGGAGCATCGGCAACGAACTCCCCGAGGCTCAGAAACACGGCGAATTGGAAACGGTCAAACGCATGAGCGATCTGTGCCACCAACTCGATCCAACCCGTCCGGTAACCGTCGGTTGCAACTTCATCGCCGGAGCGAACGAGTCAGGCTTTGCCGAGATGCTCGATTTGGTCGGGTACAACGGAGGCGGCCGGTCGTGCTACCAATACGAAGCCGATCATGAACAGTACCCCAATCGTTTCATCTACGCGTCCGAAGTGCCTCACACGCTGCAAACCCGCGGCGAGTACCGAACCCACACTCGGTATCGCGAAAAACAAACTCAACCTCCACACCTGACCCCTGCGGAAGTCTTCACCGAAACACACGGTCGGTATGAGTCCTCCTACGACAACGCAGGCGTTCGGATCAGTGCTCGCGATTCCTGGCGATTGACCAAGACGCTGCCGTTTGTCGCCGGCGAATTCCGTTGGACGGGTTTTGACTACATCGGCGAGTCTGGCGGATGGCCGCGAGTGTTGGGCAACTTTGGAATCATCGATCTTTGCAACTTCCCCAAAGACACCTACTACTTCTACCAAAGCCAATGGACCGACGAACCAATGGTCCACTTGTTGCCGCATTGGACATGGCCTGGGAAAGAAGGCACCACGATTCCGGTTTGGTGTTACACCAATTGCGATAGCGTCGAGTTGTTCTTGAACGGGCAGTCGTTGGGCACACGCGGATTCACAGAAGAAAACGACATGCACATGCAGTGGCTCGTTCCTTACCAACCCGGTGAACTGAAAGCTGTCGCGACGAAGAACGGCAAAGTCGTACGCACCACGGTGACTCACACGGCCGGTGATGCCAATTCGTTCTCGGCGACCCCCGATCGAACCGAACTCGATGCCAACACCCGGCAACTGTCCTACGTGACCCTTCGCGTGCTCGATGCCCAGGGAAACTTTGTCCCACACGCAGCGACGAAAATCTCGCTGAAGATCGAAGGGCCCGGACGTTTACTCGCGACTGGCAACGGTGACCCGATGAGCCACGAAAGCTTCCAATCGAACGTCATCACGACCTTCAATGGTTTGGCCCTCGCCATCGTTGCCGAAACCGGTGACCCCGGAGACATCGTGCTCACAGCAACGGCCGAGGACATGCCAACCGTCCAATGCCAGATTAGCGTAACTGCAGCAGATCCCCGCTAGCTTTCCAACGCAGCAAGGCTTTCGGGTAGGCGGTAGTGGATCTTGTTGAAGATCCCGCTGCATGAGGAGCCTGCTGTAGGAGGATCTTGTCACACGAGGATCTTTAACGAGATCCACTACTTGAAAACGGCGCTGACAATAACGACGAGAGCGGAAACCAGAGTTCTGGCGAAGTCAGAAGCAAATATCGCGTGGGGCCACTTCACGCGAAATGCAGCGTCTCAGACGATGATTCGGCAGACCTTCACCGATCGGTGTTCACGCAACGTCGATGACGTGTGTCTCGCCGGGTTTGATCTCCGCTGCCCATGATTGCTCGCCATACGTCACGCGGCAGGGCAGTCCGGCGGACGAGCGAATCGAGGCGGTTTCCAATTGGCCATTCTTCCACGAGAGGTCCACTTCGAAACCACCGCGTGCCCGCAAACCCCGAACGTGACCGTCCGGCCATGAACTCGGCAATGCCGGCAGTAACCGGATCTCATCGGCATGGCTTTGCACGATCATTTCGCAATAGCCGGCGGTCGCGCCAAGGTTGCCATCGATTTGAAACGGCGGATGCGAACAAAGCAAGTTCGGATAAACTCCGCCTCCGCTTTCACCGTAAACCATCTTCGTGCTGTAAACGACATTGATCAGATTGCGAAGCAATCGATACGCTCGATCGCCGTTGCACAACCGGGCCCAAAAGTTGATCTTCCACGCACGACTCCAACCCGTGCTACCGTCACCGCGTGCGTTGAGGGAAACCTCCGCGGCTGCAAATAGCTTCGGCGTCTTCGAACGAGTGATTTGACGTCCCGGATGCAGGCCAAATAAGTGTGACACGTGCCGATGGTCGTCGGTCGGATCATCTTTGTCCTCCTCCCACTCTTGCAGTTGTCCCCATTTGCCGATTTTGGGTTTGAGCAGTTTCTGTCGCAGCCCTGCGATGTGGTCACGAAATTCCTCGTCATCTCCCAAGACGTCGGCCGCTTCGATCGTATTGGTGAACAAGTCGTAGACGATTTCCTGGTCATACGTGACGCCCTCTTCCGACGGACCATGTTCGGGCGACCATCCGTCTGGAGTGACCAATGTTCCGTTGGCTCGACGAACCAGGTGGTCGTCCCAAAACTGGCTTACCTCTTTCAGCACGGGATACGCGGTCGAGCGAAGATATTCGACATCGCGTCCGAACGCGAAATGCTCCCAGAGGTGCTGGGCGTACCACGCGCTTCCGGGCGGGTTCCACTTCCAAAAAGAAATGCCACACGCGTTATTCATCGTCTGCAGCGTCCATCCGCGAACGTCGCCATAGTGACGCCGCGTGTTCGCCGCACTCACCTCGCGAATACTCGAAACGTAGTCGATGAACGGGCGATGGCATTCGGCGAGGTTCGTTGGCTCGGCCGGCCAATAGTTCATTTCAAAGTTGATATTGGAGTGGTAGTCGCCTGCCCAGGCTGGCCGATTGCTGTCGTTCCAATTTCCCTGCAGGTTCGCAGGCAACGATCCAGGACGCGAACAACTGATGAGAAGATAACGGCCGAACTGACAGAACAACGCCTCCAAATCAGGATCCTTGGCTTCGTCGTCGGCGTACTGCTGTAACCTTTTCAGTGTGGTTAAACGCAATCTATCGGGAGCCGTTTTACCAACATTCACTGAGAACCGCCGGAAAAGTCCCTGATAATCCGCGACGTGCCGGACGATCAATTCGTCAACGCCGAACTGAGTCGCTGCGTTGACTCTCTCGGTGACGGCCGCATGCGGGTGCTCCCCGATCCACTGTTTCGTATGGTCTTGCACGAAGTTGGTTCCGGCGGACAGCGTCAACGTGACACTGTCGCAGTTTGCAAACGAAACACTCGGCCCGTCCGCCGCGTCGGTGTCTGCTGACTCGCCGCGAGAAATCGCCCCCTGTTCACATTGCACGACGAGCTGAGCCTCGTATTCGAACCCGTTGTCGAGCGATCCGACCGAAACGAGCTTCCATGCCCCTGACTCACCATCGATCGCTTGGATGTCTGACTGATGCATGTCCGTCAATCGCACACGACCGGTCAACGCACCCGGCTGATCCGCGGTCAGATGCACGACGATGACGCCGTCGGGATGGCTGGCGAAAGCGGTGCGTTGGAATTGGACCCCGTCGCATTCATAACTGACCGAATGAATCGCACGATCGATATCGAGTTCCCGGCGATAATTCGTGACGCTCGCCATGGCGTGTCCGAGATCGATAAAGACATCCCCAAACGCCTGATGAGCTCCCAGGTTCTGCTCTTCTTCTTCCAGGGTTTCGCCGAGCAGTTCATTGTTGACGCGATCGCCGGACCAAAGGCTGATTTCGTTGAACTGCATGCGTTCGGTTTCGGTGCCTCCAAAGAGCATCGCACCGAGTGGGCCGTTCCCGATGGGGAGCGCCTCGGTCATCCAAACCTGTGCCGGACGGTCGTACCATAGCTTCAAACGGTCCGTGTCCCCTTTCCGATCATCATATTGGATCTCATCGCCACGAGCATCGTTGCTCTGGAGGACCAGCGAAGAAAGCAGTTGAGATTGCGTGCCCAACACCGTCGCCGCTGCCGCCGAAGAACGCAAGAAATGCCGACGAGAGAATGGACCACGAACCGTATCGAAGTTGCCTGACATGAGCCTGTAGCCTGCAAGAGTCATTCAATGAATGCGTTCAATTGTAGACCGCAGCAGCCTCGCACAGAAAACTGCGCAGGTACGTACCAAAGCCATGCGTTGCGCCGAATCGATGACACCGCATGGTGCGACAACTCGTCACTAGGTTTGGCTTCTCGCGGTACGCTTTGCCTCCGCACGTTACCGCCCCGAAGGACACATCCCGGGCAACAACGGATCGGCTGTCGCGGGAACGACGCAGAAATTTGATGCACGCGATTTCTGTAGCTGGAATCGCCAAAATACAGGCCACCGAAGCTTGGCGACATCGGCTACATCTTTGTAAATGACGCTTGAGAGGAAACTCGAATCATCAAGCGTTGAGAAAAGACGTCAGGCGACCTTTTTGCCGCCCGGTGCCCGTAGATCGAACAGCCCAAAGATCTCGTCTCGCGTTAAACCACCGGTTCGGGTCAACGGACTGTTGGAAGCAGGTTTAGGTGCCTGATCGTGAGTACTGACCGGTTCGTTCTGGGCAGAGAATAGGGTGTCGAACATTTCTCGTTTCTGATCGAGCACCGATGCGATACGTTGCTCGATCGTGCCGGCGGCCATCATGCGGGTTACCGTCACACTACCTGCAGCGCCGATACGGTGAGCACGGTTGATCGCCTGGTCTTCGATTGCGGGGTTCCACCAACGGTCGAACAGAAACACGTAGCGACAAAACTGCAGGTTCAGCCCCACGCTACCCGCACCGTAACTCATCAGAATGATGCGTTTCTCGGGGTCGTTCTTGAACTGATCGATCACGGTCTCGCGTTGTTTATGCGGGATTTTGCCGTGATATTCCAATACTCCGAATCGGTCGAGCGACGGACGCATCTTTTCAATCGTCTTGGTCCACTGGCTAAACAGAATCGCCTTCTGTCCGCTCGCGGCGACCTCTTCCATATCCGCCTCGAGACGCTGCAACTTGGCACTCGAACCGGTCACGGGGTCAAAGTTGCAAATCTGTTTCAACCGCAGCACCAATTCAAACACGTGCTGCACCGTGAGTGATTCCTCGAGTTCCTCGAGGTGGATGATCCCATCCGACTCGGCCGCTTCGTAACGTGCCCATTGTTCGGGCGTCAGATCCACGTCCGCATCCCGAAACAACTTCGGCGGCATGTCGTCGAGAACCATGTCTTTGGTGCGACGCAAAATGTAGTCACCCGCCGCTTTCGCCATCTGGGGCAGCGGCATGCCGGTCGTCAGGTATCCCGGCGACAGGAAGTCAAAGATGCCGACGAGATCATCCGGCGAGTTCTCGACCGGAGTCCCGGTCAATGCCCACGAACGCGTCCGCGGGATCGCTCGCACGATTTCGCTGGTCGTGTTGTTGCTGTTCTTGATCCGCTGCGCTTCATCGAGGGCGACGAGATCAAAGTGCAGACCGCTTTCGAGCACGATCTCTTTGTCACGCATCAACAATTCGTAGTTCGCGATCTTCACCGGCGCGTTAGTTGCCCGCCACTGGAACTCTCGTTTGGCCGCGTTCCCTTCGATCGCCATCACCGGAATCTCTGGTGCCCAAACCCCAAATTCGCGCAACCAATTGCTGACCAGGGGTTTTGGACAAATCAACAGAATGTTCCGCAGCTCGCCACTGCACAGCAGCATCCTCATCGTGCTGATGGCCTGCATCGTTTTGCCGAGCCCCATCTCGTCGGCGAGAACGCACGCGTACCGAGGAAACAAAAACGCGATGCCATCGAGTTGATACGGAAACGGCTCGAACGGGAAGTTCAGTTGCCCGCTGCCGACGAGCAGGTCGAGTGGCGGCTGCAACAGGTAGTACAACCGATCCTGCAGTTTAACGATGTCGTTAGGCGGTTTGATTCGCGCGTGTTTGATGGACTTTCGACGCGGCTTCTTTGAAAGCTTGCCCACAGCGTCATCTTGGCCAATGCGACCGGCCACCGATGCTTTGGGGGCGTCCTGATTCTTGGGAATCCATGATGCCGCCTCAGGAAATAGAAACCCATTGGTCTTCGCCCGCAGCGCCGGCAGTTTGATCGGGACACGGGTTGTCTGCAGCGGCGACAGGTCGAGGGTACGCGTCACGACCTCGAACCCACCGTTGTGAAACGTCTCGCGTTCGCACAGCGATACATCGTCGAACGGTTCACCGCACGGCAGCAGCGACCAACTGAGCGCCGCGTCAATCTCGCAGGTTAGCTCGGGTTGCGGCGTGGCGTCCGCGGGCACACCGATAGCAACCTCGTGGGACGCTTGCGATGGGCGGGGTGCCGACAAAGGATCGAGCGACACGGGATCCCCCGACAAGGGATCGACCGATGGCGCACCGTCATTCGGCGTCGTGGCGGAGTCGGGTTTGGCACGAAAACCACATTCACGCCGCCCTCGCCATCTGGCTCTGCGCTTCACGGATCGCTTCCGTGATGCGTTCAAATGGCTCGAACGTGTCGACCATTTCATTGAGTCCTGCGATCGCGGTTTCGGCATCATCGATGCGTTCCATCGCGACATGCAACGTCGCGTTTCCCAATGCGAGCCGGCAGTGCCCCTCGAGCAGACGGGAACGCTTCTCTTCATCACGCTGGACCACGGCCACGACCGTCGATCCCACCGCAGATCCCGCAGGCAGCGACGAAGCCGAACGGGGCAGGTTTTCCTGAAGCGTGATCGCTTCGGTTTGTCCGCAGCACAGCAGCGAAATCGGCGTGCGACATTTTTGCAGTAGCGTCGGACCGATCACTTCGCTGATCAAGTGCTGTCGAAGAGTCGTACCGAAGAGGATCTCGTGGGCGCGTGAGGGTCGAATCGGCAATGTGCACTGAAACTCGAGCGGGCGGCCCGAAGCGTTGAGCACTAACAGCCCTCCGGTCCATCCGGTGCGTTCGGATTCCACCGTGGTGAAATAGCCGATGGTGGTGGCCGCAGCAGCGTCCTTGCTAGATCCCATGCCTTGTTGTCTTCCCCCCAGTCGGTGAAAGTGCCCGTGAGGTTCCCTCCTCACCGGTACTCTCCTCACCATCGGCACCGATTTCGTCCCAACTTGAGTCACCGGCGACCTTTTCCGCAGGTCAATCGGACGGCTCGGATTGCGGCGAGTTTGACGCCAAAATGGATCGCCAACCCCGCTGTTTTACCCAGACCGCACAACCGATAGAGTGATGCGTCTGTAGTCGGCCGGATGATACCTGTAGAATCGTGCCTTATCGAAGATTGTTGTACAAATGACGCCCACACGGGGTGTCGAAATTGCAGGATTGGCTAGAACTCAAATAAGGACTAACGATGAGCCCCACAACGCCCCCGACGCCCTCCAACCAAGACGCATCTCCCAACGACGACGACAACGCCCCGGAGGGGGCAGGAGCACCCGAAAAAGCATCCGCCGCTGATTCCCGAAAGTCACCCAAACCCCCACGCAGCCGACGCCCCCGAATGCCCAAACAACCCGAACCCGATCCCGATACCGGAAAGCTGCCTAGCGAAGCGATCGGGGAAGACGAACTGCATCGCCCGCAACCCGCCGATGAACCGATCTCGCGGGTCAATTCACAAGACCTTTATCAGGTCATGCGGCACACGATCGATCGGCTCGAACGTGACGACACCGCTCGCGGCGATTTGAAGATCTTGTCGCGAACGCTGCGCGAACTTCGCTACGCCTTCCAAGTCTTCCGGCCGTTTCGACGTCGACGCAAAGTCACCATTTTCGGATCCGCCCGTACGGCGCCCGACCAACCCGATTACCTTTCCGCGGTCGACCTCGGTCGGCGGATGGCGGCGCACGGGTGGATGGTGATCACCGGTGCCGGCGGCGGCATCATGGAGGCCGGCCACAAAGGCGCCGGACGTGACGCCTCGATGGGACTCAACATCATGCTGCCTTTCGAACAAGGTGCGAACGAGTACATCGACAACGATCCCAAACTCGTGACGATGAAGTACTTCTTCACTCGCAAATTAATGTTCGTGAAAGAATGCAGCGGCGTGGTTTGCCTGCCCGGTGGTTTCGGAACGCTCGACGAAGCCTGCGAGACACTGACGCTGCTGCAGACCGGCAAACAAACCATGATCCCGCTCGTGTTGCTCGACCATCCCGAAGGCAGTTACTGGAAAGACCTCGGTGGTTTCTTCGACAAACAACTGCTGCAAAACG
Organism: Aporhodopirellula sallentina SM41; assembly: GCF_000346505.1. Classification (GTDB taxonomy): domain Bacteria; phylum Planctomycetota; class Planctomycetia; order Pirellulales; family Pirellulaceae; genus Rhodopirellula; species Rhodopirellula sallentina. The sequence continues at coordinate 3,990 of NZ_ANOH01000135.1, read as the reverse complement.
GAATGATCAGCCCCGAGGACAGTGCCCTCTACAAAATCACAAACTCCGTCGACGACGCGGTTGATGAGCTGCTGACGTTCTACAAAGTTTACCACTCGATGCGTTACGTTCGCGATCAGCTCGTGCTGCGCTTGCGTGTCCCCTTATCCGACGAACAACTCGACCAAATTCGCACCGACTTTGCGGACATCGTCAAAAAGGGAACGTACGAACAACGCGGGTCGTTACCCGAAGAGTCTGGCGAGAAAGAACTCGCCGCTTATCCGCGATTGGTGTTTAACTTCAACCGTCGTTCGCTCGGCAGACTCCGCATGTTGATCAATCAAATCAACGGGTTGGAACTCGCGGAAGGCTGCATGGTTTCCTCCCGCTAGCGAACGTATTGACTCGCAATCCCTATCGACAATCCTTTGTTTTCTGGTTTGCGTCGACGCCAAATCAACCTGCGTCGACGCCGGGGCATTCCAGAACCGTCACCTATCCCATTGAGAGACCGTTTTGATTCTTCGAATGCCATCACTCACTGTGCTCGATCTGCTCGGCAATGATGCCACGGCGATCCTGCACAACTTGACCACTAACGAGATCAAGACACTCGAACCCGATGGGCCCGGCGCCGAGTCTTTCATCACGAACGTCAAAGGTAAATGCGTCGGACACGCGTTGGTGTATCGCACCGCGAATGGGTTCCGCCTGATCGGTGCGAGCGGACAGGCCGACGCGATTGCGACGCAAATGGACAAATACACGATTCGCGAAGACGCCGTCCCACACATCCGAGATACCGAGATCGCGAGTTGGCTGGTCGTCTCCGATGCGACCGCGGGCCTGTTTGAAAACAACGATGTGGACTCGGCGAGTCTGCTCAGCCGAGCCGAGTTGCCGATGCCCTCCACGGCAACCAAACAAGACAACGAAACCGCAAACCCTCCATCCCTGACTGCGTATCGCGTCCCCTGGGCCGGATTAGCAGTGGCCGGATCACCAGAAGCCGAATCACCAGAAGCCGAATCACCCGAGGCCGGATCAGAAGAGGCCAGCACAGCGAACTCGGGTTGGCGGGGAACGTTGATTCTCGCGGACTCGTCCGCTTCTCTCTCCACCACCGACGTCGCCCACGCGGTAGCGGATGCGTTGCAACAACCCCGCGGCGCCCTCGAGGTTATCGACGACGCCAATGCCGAAAGCCGGTTTCATCAACTGCGGATCGCCGCGGGCTATCCCTGGCACGGGGTCGACTTCGGAGACACACATCTGCCGCAGGAAGTTCGCCCTGAAGAAGAAACCATATCGTTTACCAAGGGATGCTACCTCGGCCAGGAAACGATCGCCCGGCTGGACGCGTTGGGACAGGTTCAGAAGAAATTGGTGAAGTGGTCCCTCGAAGGTCTCGACGGCCACACTCCGGAGGTCGACACGAAGCTGTTCGCCGGTGGTGAGAAGCCGGTTGGACGTCTGACGAGTATCTCAGACGCCTCTCCACCATCGGGCAGCGATTCGCTGTTCGCACTCGGATTCGCCCGACGGAGCCATTTCGACATCGGTGCGGAAGCCAGCGGCACGGTCGGAGAACACTCATTTATCGCAAAAGTGGCGGGAGTCTGACCGCGATGGAACTCACATTGGAACAATTTGCCGAGCTTCTCGAACAGGTCCGTGACGGTGACGAGGAGGCAACGACCATTCTGTGGGAGCGTTACTTCCAACCGCTCGTCCGGCTCGCAGGGACTCGGTTACCGAAAAACCTTCGACGCACCGGCGACGAAGAGGACATCGCGTTGTCGGCTTTTCACAGTTTCATTGCCGGAATCCGAAGGGATCAGTTCCCAGATTTGGCCGGTCCTGATAATTTATGGGGATTGCTGATCACCTTAACGAGCCGCAAAGTGAACGCGCATCTGCGTCGTCAAACGCGTCAAAAGAGAGGTGGCGGGAACGTTCGAGGTGAATCGGTGTTTCTCGACGCGAGCGGTGACTCCGGTCCGGCGGGTCTGGAACAGATGGGCGGGGGTGACGACGCGGTACGCCCCGACGTGCGTGCCGAACTCGCCGAAGCGTGCGAAGAATTGCTCGACGCGTTGCCCGACCCGCAACTCAGAGAGATCGCGGTATTGAGAATGGACGGGTACCTTGTTGATGAAATCGCCAAACGACTCGAAATCAGCAAACGCGCCGTTGAACGAAGATTGCAGTTGATTCGTAAAACATGGTCCGAGCAGCGAGAATTGGAGGAGGAGCGAGATGAAACTTAGCGATCTACCTGCTCGTGAATTGGCTCGGCTCGATGCGATCTGCCTGGAGTACGAGTCGCAAGCCCGCGAGACGCTCCGTCGCGGCGGGGATGTGAAGAGTCTCGAAGAAGAAATCCGACCGCTCGTCGAACGTTACGGCGGCGAGCACGCTCCGTTGCTGCGCGCCGAACTCCAGGCCATCCTCGAAGAACTCGTTCGCGGCGAAGGCGATCCGGCCCCGCAACACCCCGCCGTCGCCTCATCGGGGGCCGCCTCAACGCCGTCCGACCGCAATCCGAGCTCGACCAATCCGACCTCGACCAATCCGACACCTGGCAATCCGACACCGGCGAGCGGCCAATCCGTGCAAACCCCGGCGCCGCAAACTCCTTCTGCGGAAACCGCTTCCCCGCAAAACCAGTCCACGCACTCACAAACACCACAACCGACTCCGGCCGACGCCCACGGAGCGGCAACGGAAGGATTCCTCCATCAATCTTCCGACGCCAACGCCGACTCCTCGGGAGATTCTCCCGCACCGCTGCCGCGTCTGGGCGACACGATCGGGCCGTACGTTCTGACCAGCATCCTCGGTCGCGGCGGTATGGGAATCGTTTACCGAGCCACGGACACGCGGCTCGACCGCAGCGTCGCGATCAAAATGTTGTCGCTGCATGACCGACAAAGCCATGTGTTGGTCGAACGCTTTCAACGCGAAGCGAAAGCCGTCGCGGCGTTGACGCACCCGCACATCGTCGAGCTGTTTGACATCGGCGTGTTCAAGGGCATGCCCTTCGTTGTGATGGAACACCTCCGCGGCGAAACGTTGCTGCAGCGGATGCAACGCGATCGCATCGAGAGTGAACCGATCACGACGCAGCAAGTTCGCAACTGGGGAATTCAACTCGCCGACGCGCTCGCGGTCGCCCACTCGAGCGGCGTGATCCACCGAGACATCAAACCTGAAAATGTGATGGTGATGCGGCGAACGCATCCGTCGTCCACCACCGGCAGTGCGAAGAGCAGCGACTCCCAAACCGGCAGCAACGAGTCGAGTCTGAAACTATTCGACTTTGGGTTGTCACGAGTCGGCTCAACGAACTGGCAGAAAGACTCCGGACTCACGCGAGCCCTCACCCCCGAAAACATCAACAAAATCTCCGATACCGATTCGGCAACCCGCGTCGGCATGATTCTCGGGACGCCCGGTTACATGGCTCCCGAGCAAGCACGTGGAGGAGTGATCACCCCGGCGGCGGACGTCTTTTCGCTCGGATGCGTCCTGTTCGAAGCGATGTTCGGACGCCCCGCATTCTCCGGTGAAACGGCGACCAAACGATTCTCGGCGGTTCTGGAAAAACAAGCCTTGGCCGATCCGGCTCGACGCCGTGACGATGTCGCGTTGTCGGACCTGATCCTGTCGATGCTTTCGAAAGATCCCGCCGCACGACCGTCCGCGGCCGACGTTTTAGAAACACTGAAAGCCACCACTCCTGACAGCCAAATTTCGCGACGATCGGTTTCGACGATTACCGGATCCACTGCGAACGTGGATGACGGAGCGGTCGTGATCAGCCGACGACGTTTGGTCGAAATGATCGGCGGCGCCGTGGCGGGCGGACTGCTCGGCGCGACGGTTTTGCCGAGTCGTGCCTCGGGCGAGATGCGAGCGATTCGCTCGATCGGTGTACTGCGATTTCAAAGCGCGAGCGAAACCGCCGACGCGAAAGGCGATACACCGCCTCCGGATCGACGTCTC
>NZ_ANOH01000134.1 GCF_000346505.1 Aporhodopirellula sallentina SM41 | reverse complement strand
CAGCACACCGGCCGCATGGAACACGCAACGGATGGGCGGATACGATTCGGGGAGTTGCTTGACCGCGTTGTCGAGGCTCGCCGAGTCACTGACGTCCCCTTGCAAGAGAGCAACAGAGACCCCTGATTGTTGGATCTCGGCCAGCTCGCTTTGCAATTGATCGGCACCGCGTCGCGAAAGGATTGCCAAATGCTTCACCCCGTGGCTGGCCGCGTACTTCGCAACCTGTCGACCAATCGCGCCGAAGCCTCCGGTGATCAACACGGTGCCTCGATCAAACTCGAGCGTGTTGGAAGAGCCCGATGACGCCGCATGCTTCTCCGGTGCAGAACTTTGCACTTGAGTCATCCCGCGGTCGGGATAGGCAACCACAACCTTTCCGATGTTCTTCCGCTGTGACATGTATCGAAACGCGTCGACAATTTTTTCTGCCGTGAACGACGTCAACGGCAACGGCCGATACACGCCTTTCTCAAACAAAGGTCCGATTTCGGCATACAACCGGCGAATATCCTCGGGCCGTTGTCGCAGCATGCGGTCCAGGTCGATCGCATGATAGGACAGGTTGTCTTGGAACGGCCACAACCCGATACGGCGGTTCTGATAGATGTCCGTCTTGCCGATTTCGAGAAAACGACCATAGGCGGCGAGTATTGAAAGACTCCTTGTAATTGCTTCCCCAGGCAGGCTGTTCAGGACCACGTCGACGCCATAGCCCGAAGTCTTCTCGAGAATCTCGTCCGCGAACTCGAGTGATCGCGAATCCATCACGTGCTGCACACCGAGCGAGCGAAGGAAGTCACGCTTCTCATCACTTCCCGCGGTCGCAAAAATCTCAGCACCGATCGACTGCGCAATTTGAATCGCGGCCTGCCCGACACCACCGGCACCGGCATGAATGAGCACTCGTTCATTGGGCCCCAAGCGTGCCAGGGTGCAGAGCGCGTGATGAGCCGTCAAGAACGTGATCGGAATTGTCGCCGCATCATCATCAGAGAGACCGTCGGGGGTTGCGACGATCGCGTAGTCAGCGGTGCTCGTGTGAGACCCAAAGCTATACGGCGCCACTCCCATCACGCGTTGCCCGGGCCGGAAATCCTTCACGTCGCTGCCAATACGCGAAACAATACCGGCACACTCAATTCCCAAGGGCACGATCTCATCCTGAACGCCCGGATACAACCCGAGAGCTTTCAAGACATCGCTGAAATTCAGCCCCGCGCTGCGGACTTCGATCTCAACCTCGTTCGGTTGGAGATTCTTGGCAATGACCGGCGAGTAGTGCAGTTCGTCAAAACTAGGCGAGTCGCCCAGTCGCAAACTAAACCGTTCGGACGCGGGCAGGCTTTGTCGTGTTTCACCGGCATCTTGCAACAACTCGGCCACCCGTTCGAGCCGCGCTGCGTAGAGGTTGCCGGAACGGTACGCGACGTGATCTTCGCGATTAGAATCGCCGTCGCTTCCGAACACCGCGGCCCGCAAAGCGTCGACATCGTGGGTAATCGATTCCGCCGGATCCAGATCAAGCAACGTTATCGAGAGATGAGGCATCTCGACCATCGCGGTACGTGCCATCCCCCAAACCGCCGTTTGCGATGGCAGAACCGCGTCATTGTCCACAACCCGGTTCGCACCGCGCGTCACCAACGTCGTCTTCTGGATTTTGATCGATGCGTTTTTCGCGAGCGTCTTGAGCAACAACAACAGATGCGAACAAAACCGTTCCGCCCGGTACGCTTCGTCTGCATCAGGGGTTTCGTCAATGCCGATCGACCAAAGATCGACAATCGATGTTGGCACCCCACCTCCGTCGCCAAGACGATCAAACAGCTTTTCGTAACCTTCGAGGTCATCTGCAGCGAGTCGGCAATGTGTTATTTGGCTCGCTTCCGCAGGCTCGTCGAACTGGAACGCGTCCGACCGTTTCACCACACAAACCGAGTGGCCTAATTCAGCCAAACTTTCCACCAGGGCATCACCAACGCCAGACTCGTCCGCGAAGAGGACCAGTCGACTCGAACTCGCTTCGACGCCTGCGTCCTCAGACTCTTGTTGCAACCAACGTGTCTGGTAGAGCAACTCTTCCGGCTTCGCCTGTCCCGAGGATCGTTGTTTCGATACACGTTGTACTCGAGCACCACGTAGTTCAGCGACAACGCTTCCCTCATCGCTCAATAGAACGATGTCTGCGTCAAAGGTATCGGTCGTTTTCGATTCGCTCGCTTTTCGTGTGTAAACCCACAGCGTTCCATCGGGAACTTCCTGATAAACACGAACCTGTTCGGCAGCAGTTGGCAGCACGAGGTCCGAAACAGAATCATCATTCGGATCAATCACAACACCAGCGATCGACTGCAAACAACCGTCCAAGATTGCAGGATGCAGCGTGTAACCGTTTAAATCTTTTCTGAGTGGATCGGGGAGTTGCAGTTGAGCCACACACTCACCGTCTCCGGCGTGCAGTTGCGACACGACCTGGAACATTGGTCCGTAGTGCAATCCGCAGGCTGTCATTCGCTCGTAAAAGGATTCGCCTCCGACTTGGTGAGGCATCCGCTCCAACAGCTCGGAACGGACGAACTCTTTTGCGCCAGAATCGCTTTCCGAACCGTTACGAATGGTCGCTGATGCGTGAAGCGTCCAGGCATCGTTGGTTCCCTCGTCGTCGGTCGCGTTGCGGCTATGAATTTCGACAGACCTTTCGCCCCGCAAATCAGGACCGACAATGACTTGCACGGCACGCCGACTTTCACCGGCGAGCACCAACGGTTGCTCGATCGACAGGTTGGTGAGCAAGTGCCGTCCGTCACCGAACAAGTCATTCGCAACGGCAATGCACTGTTCCATGTACGCGGCTGCGGGAACAACAGGCGTTTGATCGAGTCGGTGATCGTCTAAGAAAGCAGGACTCCTCGCCTCCAATGTTTGTTGGTAGACAATCTTCTCACCCGCCATCGGCAACCGCGCACCGAGCAACCCGTGCGACGCACCTCCAACCGCAATCGGCATCGCGCTGCCCCGCCGATCGATCCGGTGCGACATGTCATACCAGTGCCGCTGAGCATCGAAAGGATAGGTCGGCAACACCACCCGCTTGCGTTGATAGGGACGGTCGTAAGCTTTCCAATCGAGCGAAACACCACGGACGAACAATTCCGCAACGCTCTCGTTGACCACATCCCAATCATTGCGAGCGTTTCGCATCGACGGCAACCAAGCGATCGGCTCGCTGCCCCAAAGTCGACTCGCTAAACCACACAAGGTTGTCCCGGGCCCGATCTCAATCGCCGCTTCGAGTGGGAACGATTCCAACGTTTGTGATGCATCAACAAAGCAGACCGTGTGACGCAGATGGTTACGCCAGTACGCTGCCGAGCAGACGCGGTCATCAAGACGTTTGCCGTCATGACTGGAGATCAGTGCGATTTTGGGCGAGTGAAATTCCACCGCCGAGGCGAGTTGCTCAAACTCGTCGAGGATCGGATCGAGTAGCGGTGAATGCATCGCATGCGATACCTCCAACGCACGCGTCTTCACCCCAGCGGCTTCGAATTGGTTCAACAGATCGCCAACCACGTCGCTGCGGCCAGCGATCACGACACTTTCGACACCGTTGTGGGCAGCGATGGAAACGTCGCTTTCGTACGGCAAGATCAGGTCTTCCACTCGCTGCCGATCTGCAAAGACAACCGCCATCGAACCGTCACGCGGCAAACTCTGCACCAACCGTCCCCGATGGGCGATCAGCGTCAGACCGTCTCGCAGCGAAAACACCCCGGCGACACAGGCGGCAACGTAATCGCCGATGCTGTGCCCGAGCATCACGGTAGGCTCAATTCCGAACGAACGCCACAAACACGACGTTGCGTATTCGATCGCAAAGAGAGCTGGCTGGGTGTATTGCGTCTGATGAATCAGCGGATCTGCAGAGTCATCCTCATAGAGCACATGCAGCAAACGCTCGGGAAGCAAGTCCGCCAGGATCTCGTCGCACTCAATCAGGGCATCACGAAACACCGGATGCGTCTGGTAGAGTTCCCGTCCCATCCCAGGCGTTTGTGCTCCCTGGCCGGGGAACAAGAATGCGATTTTACGGCGTCTGTCCCCTTTGACGGCAGCATGTTTCACCGCTCTCGGAGTTTCGCCTTCCGCGAAAGCCTCGAGCGTCTTCTTCAGTTTACCAGCGTCACCGGTTGAAACAGCGAGCCTGTGCTTGAACGCCGACCGTCCGACCGCAGCGGTGTGACAGGCATCGGCGAGCGGGAATGAGTCCGGCTCTTCGATCGTCTCCGCCAACCTACCTGCCAAGTCGCGGAGTTGTTTCGGCGACTTGGCGGACAACGTCATCAAATGCAGCGGTCGTTCCAACCGACCGTTCGACGACGAACCTGATGTCGATTCCGAGGAAGAATCGTCCTTGGACGCCTGGGCCCCTTCCAGAATGACGTGCGAATTCGTACCGCCAAAGCCAAAACTGCTGATACCGGCGATCGCTTTTCCGTTGACGCCGTTCCACGACATCAGTTCCCTCGCCACTTGCAGACGGCTGTTTTCAATCCCAGCGTGTGGGTTGAGATTTTGGAAGTGCGTTTGAGCAGGAATGGTTTGATGATTTAACATCAAAACCGTCTTGATCAGCGACGCCATCCCCGCCGCGGTCTCGGTGTGCCCCACGTTCGCCTTCACTGAGCCGAGATAAAGTGGTTGCCCCTCTTTCCCATTGCGGTTCCGAAACACCTCGCCCAGTGCACCGAGTTCGATCGGATCACCCAAAGGTGTTGCCGTGCCATGTGCCTCGACGTACGACACGTCGTCCGGGTTGCAGCGTGCATCGCGCAGCGCTCGACGGATGACTTCGACCTGCGACGTTCCCCGTGGCGCCGTGATTCCCGATGTCAGGCCATCTTGATTGACCGCACTGCCACGGATCGTTGCAAAGACCATGTCGCCGTTGCTGACCGCGTCGGACAGTCTTTTCAAAACTACCGCGCCACAACCTTCACCCCGCACGTACCCGTTCGCCTGGTCATCGAACGGGCGGCACTTTCCGTCCGGAGACAACATGTGAGCCTGCGAAAACGCGAGCGTGGTTTCAGGCGTCAAAATTGCGTTGACACCTCCCACGATTGCCGCATCACATTCCTTGCTCCGTAGACTGCGAATCGCTAAGTGCGCTGCCACCAATGAGGATGAACACGCGGTGTCGATCGACAAACTCGGCCCCCGCAAATCCAGCGTGTACGACAACCGGTTGGCCGCGATACTGAGAGCGTTCCCGGTGCCCGAATAAGCCGTAATCTGTTCGAAGTAATTGTCCAGTTGAACCGGAATGCGCGAGTAATCGGTTCCACCGACACCGACAAACACCCCCGTCGCCGACTCACGCAGACTCGTCGGAGAGATGCCACCATATTCGAGTGCCTCCCAAACGACCTGCAGCAACAGACGATGTTGCACGTCCATCTTCTCAGCCTCGCGAGGCGACACGCCAAAGAACGCGGCATCGAAAAGATCAATGTCTTTGAGAAAACCGCCCCAACGGGTCGTCATCTTTCCTGGCGTTTTTCCCGTCGCATCAAAGAAGTCGTCGAGGTCCCATCGAGACGATGGAATCTCTCCCGTCATGTCCGCTCCGTCAAGAATCAATCGCCAATACTCGGCGATGTTAGAAGCACCGGCGAAACGACATCCCAATCCGACCACAGCGATCGGTTCGGCGATGCGATCGGACTCGCCCATCGCTTTTTTTAAGAGTGCTAATTTCTCGGGAGATAACTTGGCCATTCGCTCCGAGGTCGAACTCATTGACGCGGCTCCGGCTGGTCTTGAGCGGCGAGCATTGCAGCCGCGGCACTGTCGGGCATCTGTTCGAGTTCCGCCAACAGTTGATCGAATTGGTGGTCGCTGAGTTCATTCATCGCGTCCTCGCCGACATCATCATTTGAATCGTCTTCGCTATCAGATCCCACATCGTTGCGACGAACAATCATCTGAGCGAGATGTTTCGCCAAAGTGGACGGGCTCGGATAGGTCCACGCGATCGTCGGCGATAGTTTCAGCCCTAAACCGCTCTCGAGTTGAGCGATCAACTCCATCGATGCGAGCGAATCGAGTCCGTAATCCGCAAACGGCCGATGCGGATCAAAATCGCTTTCGTGGTCGTCAGCTTCTTGACGCAACCAACGTGTCAACAACGTCTCAATCTCTTCCGCCATGGTTTCCGCGTCATCAATCTCCGCGACTTCAAACCATTGACTCAGATCACTGATCGTCGGCTGCCCGTTGTTGGAATGATTCTCGTGCGAGGCACTCGCAGCTTCGGCAAACGACCATCGACACACGCTCTGCAGTTCGCCGCGTCGATACTGTTCACGCACCTCCGCGTAGCGAACTTTCCCACTCGTTGTCCGCGGGAGAGAGCCCATTCGGAGCAAAATCACCTCATGCACGAACACATCGTGTTCCGCCGTCACGTTGCGACGGATCTCGGGGATAATCGCCTCTCGGTCTGCTGCCGATGCAGCCCGGTC
>NZ_ANOH01000133.1 GCF_000346505.1 Aporhodopirellula sallentina SM41 | reverse complement strand
CCGACGGCGAAACGCTGGTCCTGACCTACACCGTCAGCGCCACCGACGATGACGGCGCACCGCTAGACGATAAAGAAACCGTCACGGTCACCATCACCGGAACCAACGACTCGCCTGACGTGTATGTCGACACCGGTGACAGTGCCGCGGAACCGCTTGGCAAGACCGGATCGACATTGACAACGTCGGGAACGCTGACGGTTGAAGACTTGGATCTAATCGACTCGGTCAGTTCGACCGTCAGCAACGTCGCGACCTCCGGCGACACCGCGGGATTGGCATCCAACAACTCAGAACTCTTGGCGATGCTCGCGTCGACCTCCGGCGTAATCGACGGGACAGAAACGACCAACACGCTGACCTGGGATTTCAACTCGGGTAGCGAGACGTTCGACTATCTCGCCACAGGCGAATCTCTCACACTGACCTACACCATCACGGTCACGGACAGCCAGTCGGCGACGGACACACAAAACGTCGTAATCACCATCACGGGCAACAACGATGCTCCTGTGATCACCGTGGAAACGGGCGATAGTGCAGCCGAGACGCTTACCGAAACCGACACGACACTGACATCGACAGGCACACTGACGGTCACCGACCTGAACCTCAGCGACACGGTCACCTCGACCGTTACCGGGGTCGTCAGCGGTGGGACAACCGCGGGCTTGGGAAGCGACAACGCCGCGTTGCTAGCGATGCTGTCCTCGACCGGCACGGTATTGGACTCATCCGAAACGTCTGACCAATTGACGTGGAATTTCAACAGCGGCTCAGAAGCCTTCAATTATCTCGCAAACGGTGAATCGTTGACGTTGACTTACACGATCGAAGTCACCGACAGCGAAGGTGACACCGACACCCAGAACGTCGCCATCACCGTCAACGGAACCAACGACGCCCCGCTCATCACCGGCGGCCCCGACACGTCTAGCTTGACCGAAACCGACAGCGGACTGACCGATACCGGAACGCTGACCGTCAGCGATTCCGACCGAACCGACAACGTCGTCGCCGCCGTCGACAGCGTCGCGGTTTCGGGCACCGGCGCATCGAGCGTTCCCGGCTCACTCGACAATGCGACCCTTCAGAGCTTTCTGTCGGTTTCGCCGACTACGATCCTGGACGGTACCGAAATCACCGACACGCTGACATGGGATTTCAACAGCGGCGCCGAAGCCTTTGACTTTCTCG
>NZ_ANOH01000132.1 GCF_000346505.1 Aporhodopirellula sallentina SM41 | reverse complement strand
GTGCTCCTGCAAACGTCACAACGAACCAAACCCAAACCCTCGGTAAATTGACTAGCCGGCGAGAGTGGGCCCCGGTTGTCTCGGCGTAACCGTGGTTAACACCGGCCAGCCGATGAGTGTTCGGATCGTTGCGAGTTGATTTAACCGGTTGCGGCTGCGTTGGTTGCCTCTTTCGGTGTGGCGTCGGCGTTCCAGTGGTGTCGCGAGATCCAAACGCTGCAAGGAGCATGTCGTAGGACATACTTTGACGTGCTCCCCAATAAGAACCGGCTCAGCAGGCTGTGTCCGGTGTCACCGACGACGATCAGCTCCGCATTGGTTTCCTCCGCGACGTTGACGATCGAGTCACCGATGTGATCGGAAACACGTGTTTGCGCATGGGTGTCAGGAAAGTGGTCGGCAACTTGGCTCGCGATTCTTTCGGCGGCCTCGTCAATTCGCTCAACCAACTCAGGGTCAATGGTGATCGGCGGCCCCGCATAGCCCTCACCTACGAAGACATACGGTTGCAAAGCAACGCTGACCAAGTCGACTCTGCAGTCATTGGCGAGGTTCCACTGCATCAGCTCAAAGACGGCTTCGCGAGAGGCGATTGATTGGTCGAAACCGACCACGATCCTTTTGACCGGATCGTCGGCTTTGGGGCGGTGTCGGACCACGACGACAGAGCACTCCGCGTTGCTGGCAACACTGTCGGAAACGCTCCCCAGCAGCACACGGTGCAGCGCGGTGTGACCTTTGGCACCAAGGACAATCAGGTCGACTTCGGACTTCTTTGCTTGGTCGAGAATGCAGGGAGCCGCCGATCCCGACCCGTGAACCAGTGAAACGGATTGGCAGGATTCGCTCAGAAGCGATTTTGCTCGGTCTAAAATAGGCTGAGTGCGATCCTGGGCGTGTTCGGTCCAGTGCCCGCTCCAGGGATGCATGGGATAGTGTTCCGGATCGAACGAAACGGTGAGTACCACAACATCGACCGGAGAATTCTTCGCCAAATTTACAACGAATTTTGCCGCTTCGGTGGAAGCGGAAGAGCCATCGGTTGCCAATAGAATCTTCATGCTCTGGTCTCCTCGTACGTCAATTCGGGGGAATGTATTCACGTCCGGTGCCTGCCGAAGAGACATCGCAGTTTGCGTACCAATGAAAGAAGCCGCTGTTCTGAATGCGAATTGTGCTTCGTTGCACGTTGGCGAAATCGATTCGTGCGATATGGCACGCGTGCACATCGCGTCAACTCTTTTGTGAATCCAATTTCCGGTGTGGTTAGAGAAGGCGTGCGACAATGCGCTGCCGATAAATCCGAACTTTCGGGCTAAACGATGCGGGGCGTTTCGGTATGCTGAACGTATTGACTGCATGGAGTGCGGGGCCGCTCGCAGATGTTTGCGACAACGAACCGTGGGGATGTTGGTTCTTCTTCCTGCGAGCCCGGTGTCGATGGAACCTACGACCCGATGACGGTTGTGGGGTGACGGGGCACTTTTTTGTCAAGCGTGTTTCTCGGTAGGACGGTAGGGAAGATGTATGATGCGTTGAACGTATTGCTCGTCGAAGCGGATCGCGACTGTTCGTCAAGTTTGACGCAAATCTTGCGGGACGATGGTCACAGCGTCCGTATCGCAGAAACGTTCGATGAGATTCGCACGGCTGGCATTCAACCTTCGATCGCGTTGGTGATCCTCGAGAGAGAATTGCCTGACGGTCTGGCCGAAGATGTGCTACCGGAATTGAAGCAGTTATTGCCCAACGCGGACTTTGTTATTGTCGCAGCGTACGCGGATCTCGATCATGCGATCGTCGCGTTGAAACTCGGCGTGGTGGACTACATTTGCAAACCGTTTCACGCCGACGTGGTTCGTGCGAGTGTGGCCCGTATTTGCAAGAGGCGGCGTGTCGAGGATCGTCTTTGCGAAGAGCATCAATTTGCGACGGAGGTGCTCAAGACCGCCGAAGCGGTCATCCTGTTGCTCGATATGGATGGCACGATCGAGCATGTGAATAGTTACTTTTCCCGAATTGCGGGTTGGCAACTCGAGGAACTACGAGGTCGGAATTGGTTTACGACGTGTGTGCCTACCGATGATCGTCGTCAAGTTCGTGATATTTTCGTTGAGATTGCACGTCGCAACGAGAGTACCGGTGCGGTCAACTCGGTGTTGACCAAAACGGGTGCGACGCGACAGATACGTTGGTCAAACACAACTCTCTATGGTGATGATGGTCAAGCCAAGTCGATTTTAGCGATTGGCGTCGATGTCACCGACCTGATCGCGGCGCAGCAAAGTTCGGTTCAGTCGCAACGTTTAGCAGCGATCGGGCAGACCGTCGCGAGGATTGCGCACGAGAGTCGCAATGCGTTGCAACGCATCCAGGCGAGCGTTGAAATACTGCAGCTCGACATTCCGGTCGGATCGGACATGCGAGATGAGGTGGATTCGATCTACCGTGCGTCGAACGAATTGAAGGAAACACTCGAGGAAGTTCGTGAGTATGCCGCGCCGATTCATTTGAATGCGGAACCGGTTTTCCTGCCTACTGTGTGGCGACGTGTATGGGAGTATCTGGCCATCACGCGATCAAATCGGGTTGCGAGCCTGAAAGAAGATATCTGTGACTGCGATATCGTGGTTGAGGTCGATGAGATACGGATGGAACGCGTCTTTCGTAATCTCTTCGAAAACTCACTCGCCGCCTGCAGTGACCCGGCACAGATTTGCGTCACCTGTCGTTGTGATGAACCCGGTTGGATTCACGTCATTGTTCAGGATAACGGTCCCGGTTTGACGCAGCAGCAGAGGGAAAAGCTATTTGATCCCTTCTTCACAACCAAAGCCCGCGGTACCGGATTGGGGATGTCGATCGTGCAACGAATTCTCGAGGCACATGGTGGTGGCATTGAAATCAGCGATACCGATCAATCCGGAGCTTGCTTTCTGATGCGAGTTGCAAGACCCAGTCGCGGGCAGAGTTGCTGTTACTCAATTGACCAGAAGAACGAACAAGTGAGCGTGTGAGCCCGCCGGTCTGCAATCGGAGACGTCTTCTCAACGAGAAACGGGGCTGTTCGACTGCACTTCCGAGCGATGGATGCGATGCCATTTTGCTTCCGCGGGGCGTTTGGCGTCGGCGGGAATCTGCACGCTTCTCGATTGATGGTGAAACGCTCTCGCTTCATCGGCGAAGTCAACTGCGAATGAGTTGACATGATCCCAATCGGTGTATTCCCGATCGTGACCCAGTTCGCTTTCGTAACCGGATTGCAAAGCGAGGGAATGCATGATGCGTTTCTTCAACCATCCATACTCGGAATACCTCAACGCACCGGCAAATGTAACGTGGCGTGATGGTTGAAACGGTATCCTCGTTCGCATGTCGTTGGTGACGTCATCGTTCGTTCTACATCGCTCTTCTTGGGCGTTGATGATATTCAGACACACCGAGAAAAACGCTGTTGGGACGGATGCGAGAAAGCGACGGTGCTCCCGCATGCACCACAGGATACGACGATCATGTTCACCGAAGTAGATCGGCGAACCAAACACGACTGCGTCGTAGAAGTTCACCGCGAGTTCGGTAACAGAGAGTTTGGTGACGTCGAACGTGTCGGTGGGGACTCGGCGCTGTGTCATCGTCTTGGCAACGCGTTGCGCGATTCGCCGCGTTTGGCCTCCGCACGACGCGTAAATTACTATCGCACGCATATGGATCACTTTCGGTAATGACGATTACTGGGGTCTGGCGACGCCCGACTGATTTCATCCTATCCGATTTGAGGAACTGGATGCTCAAATTTTAGATAGGAAGAGAAAACTCTTCGAGGCCCTGTTGAGAGAACCTCCGTGTGCGAAAACAAATCCTGCTGAGTCAAATCTTCCGATCGGGATGCCAATCACTTCAGGAAGCATAATGCGAACGCTGTGCCAGACTTTTCTGCTGAGTGATTCTGTTCAAACGCGAGAAACGGCACTCCGCTTGCGGCAATCGGCTTGCCTGTTTGTTGACTCCCTTGGGTTGGAACAATGATGCAAGCGATGGTTCCTTTGAGTCGCAATCGAATTGCGAACATTCTGATCGAAACGTCGCCGGTGGCGATCTTCCTGACGACCCCTAACGGGACGATTTCCCAGGCCAATCCCGTGGCTCAGGAGTGGTTCGGGTATGTCGATGCCGAGCTCGTCGGAATGGCGATTGAACGTCTGTTCCGGTTTGAGTCTAAAGGTGACGCGGAGGCACATTCGTCGTGCTTCATGTCACATGTGCGAGATCCAGAACCCGGAAAAAAATGGTGGCTATCGGCGCGTCGAAGAGACAAAACGTTTTTCTTGACAAAAGTTTGTCTGCATGCGTTGGAGACCGACGCGGGGGAGATTCGGTTGATCAACGTGGTCAGCGTTACCGACCATGATTGGTGTTATCGAAAGCACCTGGAATGTGAACGTTTGGCAGCCGTCTCGCAGATGGTGTCGGGGTTGTCGCATGAGTCACGCAATGCGATGCAGCGTGCAGAATCCTGTCTCGACCTACTCGAGATGGATTTGGAGACGAACAGCGAGTCTCTTCAATTGACTCATCGTATTCGAAACGCGTTGCGAGGGATTCACCGCAACTATGAAGAGGTGCGGGAGTATGCGGCGCCGATTCTATTGAAACGCTCGGTCGTGGAGTTGTCGCAATTGCTCGGCGTCATCGTCGATCAGTGGTCATGGGAATGTGGGGCAGACTCCAACGTCCGCATATCGTGCGACGAAGACCTGCCCGCAGTCAGTTTCGATGTCGATCGATTTCGGGTGCTGTTACGTCATCTGTTGGACAACGCAGTGCATGCGAGTCCACCTGGGAAGGATATCGAGATCCGATGCCAACGTTTCCAGCGGGAGCAAACCCAGGGGATTGAAATCTCCGTCCGGGACTACGGAAGCGGGATTAGCGAAGAAACTAGGCAGTGCATGTTCGAGCCGTTCTTTACCAATAAACAGCAAGGCACAGGGTTGGGGTTGGCGGTCTGCCAACGGATTGCTGAGGCACACAACGGCACGATCGAAGCTTCCAATCATCCTGCCGGTGGGGCGGTCATGCACGTGTACTTTCCGCAGGAGTTCGGCTCTTAGTCACACCTATCTGTTGTGCGAACGATAAAACGAATCGACGTACGAAAGGAATTGCGCTGGTGTGCGATCGTGCGAGTTCGCACGTGGCGACGTGTTTTGCACGTGCAAATAGCCGTTTTCGGTGACGGAACGTTTTTCGCATCACGCGGGAGTCGTGTGCGGTTGTCTACCGCAATCACTATCCGACCGAACGGCCCCGCAATCGTTCGCTATCCATCTGTGAAGAATGAGATGTCTGAACAACCGATCAAAATATTGCTTGTTGATGATGAAGAAGATTCACGTCGTTCGGCCGCAAAGTGGTTGCGGCGAAAAGGTCATGAGGTGACCGATGTCTCCAACGCCGCGGAAGCTCTCACTCTTTTGCAGCGGCAAACGTTCGACGTTGGCGTCTTTGATATGAATATGCCCGGCATGTCGGGCCTCGAGCTACTGCAGCGGGTTCACCAAGAGCATCTCGACGTCGAGGTGATCATTCTGACGGGACAGGGAACCGTCGAAACCGCCGTTTCGGCTATGAAAATGGGAGCATGTGAATTCCTGCGCAAGCCATGTTCATTGGCGGATCTCGAGCATCATTGTTTTCGTGCCCGGGAACGTCGGCTGCTAAAGAAAGAGAATAAACAACTCAAAGCAGTGATTTCGCGATCGCGTCCGACCGCCTCACTCGTCGGTGAATCCGAACCTTTGCGGCAGGTTCTCGGATTGATTGATAAAGTCGGACCGACTAACAAACCGGTTTTGATTCAAGGCGAGAGCGGTACCGGAAAAGAATTGGTCGCGAGGGCGATCCAGCAAGCGAGTCCTTTAGCCGACTGTCCCTTTGTGACGGTGAACTGTGCCGCGTTCCCAGAGAATTTGGTTGAAAGTGAATTATTTGGACATCTCAAAGGCGCGTTTACCGGGGCGACGGCAGAGAAACCGGGATTGTTTGAAATTGCCGATGGGGGCACGCTGTTCATCGACGAAGTCGGCGAGTTGCCGTTGTCTCTGCAGCCAAAACTGCTGCGAGTTTTGGAGGACGGGACGATGCGACGAGTGGGGTGCCATCGTGAACGCCGTGTTACGGTGCGTTTGATCGCGGCGACCAACCGTGATCTGCAAAACGAAGTCGACGCAGGACGTTTCCGCGAAGATTTGTTTTATCGGATCAATGTGTTCGCGATTCAATTGCCGACCTTGCGAGAACGCGAAGGTGATGTCGATCGGTTGATCGATCACTTTTTGCCGAAGTCGTATCGGATCGACCCAGCGGCGCGAGAAATTCTCAATCGTTATCCTTGGCCGGGCAACGTACGGCAACTGATCAACGTCATTGAGCGAGCCTCAATTCTGGCAGACGACTTTGATATTATGGTCAACGACCTGCCGCACGAGGTTGTTCATTACAATCGATCATTGTCGAAACGAAATTGTACCGATAACGTTATTCGCACCGATGCCGCTCCTATTGTCCCCACGCATTCCGATATGCTCGGGAACTCGCATTTCAAACTCGATGAGGTGGTGCGTGTTCACGTTGAAGAAGTGCTCGCGAAAGAGCATGGCAATAAAGCCAGTACGGCGAGGAAGTTGGGGATACACCGCCGCAAACTCTACCGGCTACTCGATCGCTTTCGTTGCAGCTCCGAGAGTGAGTGTCGTGAGACCGTCGCATCGTGTGAAACAAGTGTCTGATCGGGTGAAAAGTCCGTGACGGCGTTTCCGGGGAAAACCCCGATTGAACGGATCGCAGCCGGCGGTGTGCTGCTCGCGTTCGTGTTCGCCGTCGCGGTAACCGGGTATCGCTACGTCGGCGATTACGGGTGGCTCGAATCGATCTGGATGGTAGTGATCACGATCTCCACGGTGGGATATAGTGAGTCCAGTTCGCTCTCGCCGGCGTTGCAGTTGTTCACCGTCTTCGTCATTTTGATCGGGATGTCTGCTGCGGCGTACACCTTCGGTGGGTTAATCCAACTGCTCTTGGCCGGTGAAATTGATCGTCTAATCGGACTTCGTCGAATGACCGCAGAAATCGCTGACATGAATAACCACGTCATCATTTGTGGTTTCGGACGGATGGGGCATAGTCTGGCCGAAGACCTGCGGTCGCAGGGAAGAACCGTTGTCATCATTGAAAGCAACGGCGAACGGATTCGAGAAGCGGATCTTCTTGAATTCCCGTGTATAACGGGCGATGCAACCGAGGAAGCGACGTTGGAATCCGTCGGAATCGAGCGTGCTCGAACGTTGGTGGCTGCCTTGTCGGGTGACGCGGAAAACGTGTTCCTGACTCTGACGGCGCGAAATCTCAACTCAAAAATTCAAATCGTGGCGAGAGCGGATCAACGCAGCACCGAAAAGAAACTGCGCCAGGCCGGGGCCGATCGTGTGGTGATGCCGACGGTGGTGGGATCGCGTCAAATGGCCCGTGTGATTACCAGACCCACGACGGCCGACCTAATCGAGTTGTTGTCTCAGCGCGAGTTCGCTGACCTCGAGTTGGATGAATTGTGTGTCGATGAGTTGAGTGGGCTTGTTGGCATGTCAGTTGGGGCAACCGATGCGCACCGCGACCATAAACTGCTGATCGTGGCGATTCAAACCAAAGACGAACAACTCGTCTTCAACCCCGACGCCGCGCAATTGATTCATGCTGGCGACACGTTGATGTTGATGGGACGTAGTGGAGATATCAGCGAGTTTCGTACGAAGTATCAGCGGGCCGATTGAGAGGGTTTCGAAGCCATGCTGCGAAAAGATTCGCCAGAATGCGGGTTCGCAAATTCAGGCCCGCAGATTCAGGCCACCGAATTCTGGCGACATCGGCTACATCATGTTAGGTGTGTGTCGAAAGCGTGTCACACCAAGACCTCTTCGACACTGCGCCGGGGAGTTGCCGGCACCTCCCGGCCGTAACCCCATCTCAGGAGAATCTGCGGGAAGCCTTTTTCATCACACTGATCCTCGATCTCCGGTCTGAGAGAGGTGACTTCGATGGGTTGATTCAAGAACGATGCTGACAAGCCACGGGACGTGCCTCGGAGTAGCATTTTGGCCAAGGCTTGTCCGGTCGACATCCAGGCTTCCGGGGTATCGTCTTGGGTTCCAATGATCGCGAGCAAGGGCGACCCCTCGGCCAATTGACGATCTTTGGCCGCCTGTCCTTCGCCCCAATCGAATGTGCGAACCATCAGTGGACCCAGGTACGATGCGATCATGTTTATTCCATGTGCGTAGCCCGGCATTCCGTCGCGACATGACGTGCGATTGGGATGAACCCATTGAGACAATTCACGACGAAAACGCCGGTCGCTGCCCTGCAGGCGATCGCCTTCGGATATTAGGTCGGCGATGATGTGCTTTTGCGTCTTGTCTTCGACGAGTTGCAACCAACAATTATGTTCTTTCAGGTCCAGGTACCATTCGTCAAAGATCGAAAGAGGAACGTTTCGGTGGTCGAATGGTTGTCGATTGGTTCGCCGGTGCGCGATTGCCCGAAACAATTCTTGTTCGTCTTCATCCGGAGTGTGAGGCCCACTGACCCGCAACCGAGCGAGCAGGTCGGGGTGATCGGCGGAAGGAAGTACATGGATAAGCGTGGCCAGTGAATCACAGTTCAACGCAAGTCGAAGGTGATAGAGTGCCGCACCACAACTGATCGTAAGTTCTCGGTCGTGTGGATCCACTACCGGAAGCGCTCGATCACGGTCGGCATAAAGTTCGATGCCATCGCGAACGATCCGGAATTTCCACGGTTGCGTGTTGTGGCTCGACGGAGCCAAAACGGCAAACTCTACCGCACCTCGCAGGCGTTTGTTGAGATTGCTGGAACGCCGACGCATTGCGGCATCTTGACATGTGGTCGTCATTGCTTTTCTCCCCATTACATTTGCGCGCGAGTTGGATGCTCACGTGAATGGGGATGCAACGATCATGCCGCTTCAAATTGCCATGTAAACCGAGACATGGTGGTGCGATTTTGACTATGAAGTGGGCACGAACGCACGGATGGGAAAGGTGTCGCACGGATCGACAAGGCAGGAGTGAACGCACTACGTCGTGCCGGACGTGAACTACAGTCCCACGCCGGTGCCTTGCACTTGGCTCTCATTGTTCCATTGAATTTGCCAAGGATCTTTCGTCTCAATTTGAAATTCTTTGAGTTCGCCTTTGAGTTTCTCGAGCAAATCGGCGTGTTTCGGATCGCTCGCAAGGTTTTTGAGTTCATCCGGATCCGATGATAGATCGTAGAGCTCGAATTCCGGTCGGAACAAATATGCGGAAACCAAACGCTTTCCAAAATGAGTGGCTTCGGTTCGATGAATACCTTGCCACGTCGATGATGCCCACAGGTCCGATGCGAATGGATAGCTGAGCCCGTATGCGATATTCCAAATCAGTTTGTGATCGCCTTGGCGGATGACTCTCATGGGGTAGTACATGGTGAGTTCATGAAAGTTGTGGGCGGCGAACATCCGGTCCCATCCTTCCGGTGAGGACTGGTCTAAGATGCCTGCGAAGCTGTGTCCTTGGAACCGATTGGGATCGACGGCCGTGCCGGTCATTTCGAGAATCGTTGGGGTGAGGTCGGCCCATGTGACCATCGCGTGATTGACGGATCCCGTTTTTTCAGACCTCGGATCCTTCACGATCAACGGTAGGTGGATTCCTGGTTCGTAAACGGTGGTCTTCGCACCCGGGAACGCGATGCCATTATCGGAGAGGTAAATGATGATTGTGTTTTCTGATTTGCCTGCTTCGTCGATCAGTTTCATCAGGCGTCCGAGTCCTTGATCGATACGTGAGACCGATTGGTAGTACTGCGCTAGCTCTTCGCGGCATTGTTCCGTGTCGGGAAGAAACGGTGGAACGAGAACCTCATCGGGTTGGTAGGTTACCGTCTTCACTCCCGGATACCCTTCCGGACGATTGCCGAACGAATTCGGATCGCTCCAAACCGCAGGCGTGAATGGGTGGCCGCGGTGTGGATCGTCGGGGCAGAAGTAAAGAAAGAACGGCTGATCGGATGCGATCGTTTGTTGGCAGGCATCGGCCATTTCGACGGTGCTCCGAGGATCAACGTCGAGCGTTTTTTGGAAACGATATACCGAATCGGGAGCAAGGTGGTATTTTCCGATTCGCGTCGTTCGGTATCCCGCCTTTTCAAGCATGACGGGCAAAGATTTGACGTTGTCAAACGTGCTGAAGTGATGGTAGTCGTGAACGTGACCATACGATCCGGTGGCGTGTCCGAATTGGCCGGTCAGGATCACGCTTCGGCTCGCTGCACAACTCGCACTGGTGCAGTAGGCACGTGTGAAACGGACTCCGTCCTCGGCGAGTTGGTCCATGTTCGGCGTTTGGATGACAGGGTTTCCATAACAACCAAGAGCGTCGAGCCCGTGGTCGTCTGAAACGAAAAGAACGACGTTGGGTTGCTGAGGTCTATCCTCTGCCAGTGATGGATACGAACCAAGAGTGATTGCGAAGACGGCGATTGTGAAAATCCAAAAACGCTCAGCGGGCTGTGACATGGTTGTTGCACGGGAGTGTGAATCGAGGTGATGAATGCTTGGTTATGATAGCGTCACCGGAGAGCGATCGAGTTCGGTTCTGAAATTCCGGTGATCTCGAATGAATCACGGGCGGGGTAAAGCGAACGGGCCGTTCACGCGATGAGGCTGCAGAAGAACCTGAGGGGATTCGAGTCGCCGCCAGACGCTCGCACGGTTTTCACGTATCTACCGCGTGAATCGCCGAGCGGCGAATGAGTTGTCGAATCGGTTTGAAATAGAGACGCTCGGAATAGAGACGACAAATTCCTTGCGAAATTTGTGCAAAAAGTGCGGCAGGTTGTCGCCGCTCGGGCAGATAGACTGGTGGAATCCTGGCCGAAGGATGACTCGCGGGGCAAACACTCCGATTGATAGCTGACGGAAGGCATCGAGCCAACGAAGTGTGGTGTGCATCCGATCCGGTTTTGAATTCCTGAGCTGGCTATTCGTGAGCCGGAAATGAGTTGTGATTTCGATCTGCCGGCCGATGTGCCTTTCAAAGAGAGTAGGAATTATGTCGTTTTCTCGTCGGTCGATTTTGCAGGGGCTTGGCGGTGCACTGGCGCTGCCGCGGCTCGAGTCAGTTGCTCGAGGGAGTGAAGTTCGCGCGCGAGAGAGGCGGTCCGACACAGTCGCGGCACCGTTGCGATTTCTCGTTGTGGGGAATCCTTTGGGAATGCATCCGCCCAATTTTTTTCCGCGTGATTTCGGGACTGACTACACCATGTCTCGAACGTTGCAGCCGCTCGAGTGGGTGCGAGATCGATTTACCGTGCTGTCTCATACCGACCATGGGATGAAGAGCGGCCACGGTCGGGAGATTGCGTTTCTCAGCGGTGTGTTGCCCGAGACCAGTCACGCGTTTGCCGAAAAAAATATGTCGATTGATCAGTTGATTGCCAGGCATATCGGCGACGACGTTCGTTTTCCATCGATCCATGCGGCATTGCAGACTGGAATCCGGATGGTGTGGAATGCCAACGGAGTTGAGCTGAAACCGTTCACGAATCCTGAGAAGATGTTCGAGCATTTGTTTCTGAATCTCAGTGAACAAGCGAAACGAGAGCAGGTTCAAACGCTCGAGCGAAACAGCAGCATCCTCGACGCGGTCGGAGAACAGTTTGCCGATGTGAAGTCGCGGGCGAGCGTCGCTGACCGAGAGCGTCTCGATCAATTTGGAACGTCGATTCGTGAGTTGGAGCAGCGGATTCAAACCCGCCATGATTGGGTCGGGCGTGACAAGCCGGAGTACGATATTTCGCATCACCTCCAAGGGGAAGCGACGATCATCCGACGATACAACGCGATATTCGATATGGTCGCGTATGCTTTTCAAACGGACCTTACTCGCGTTGCCACCATCGCGTTTCCGAACGAACTCGGATACACCGACGTGAACGGGGTGACGCGAGGGTATCACGCGTGCACGCACAACGGAAAGGACGAGCAGGTTGTGTCTGAACTCGTTGCGATCGAGTCCTTTCAGATCGAACAGTTGTCGCGATTTATGAAGCAACTCGACGAAATCGACGAACCGAATGCTGATGGAAGTTTGCTCGACCACACCGTGATTCTCTTTGGCAGCGGAATGGGGTACGGCGGCACACACTCCAACCGCAACCTGCCGATCTTGGTCGCCGGAGGCGGCTTCAATCACCTCGGGCATGTCGATACGCGAAGCCCGGCGGGGAACAACATGCCGTTGTGCAATTTGTTCGTCACCCTGATGCAGCGGTTCGGGATTGAGCGTGACCGATTCAACCTTAGCACCGGGAGTTTCGATCTTGAATATGCGTAACTACTCGGTGGGACGCAGCAGGGTGTCGATCGCAATCCTGTTGGCGTGCGTGGGGTTGCTTGGGTCGGTTGATGCAAATGACCATGCGATTTTGCAGCGATACTGCATGGAATGCCATTCGGGCAGTGATCCTGAAGGAGGGTTTCATTTGAAAATGCTCGGCGACTCCGTGAACGAGGAGAGCCGCGAGTACTGGCAGGCGAGTTTGGAGTACGTGTCACTCGGAGATATGCCTCCGAACGATGATTCGAGCGTGACCCCAAGCGAACGCGAACGCATCGCACGCTATCTTCGTCGCGTTATTATCGCGGCTGGTGAGAAAAAGGCTGCGGTAAGTTCGGTCCCCACTCGACGGCTGAATAATCGAGAGTTTGCCAACAGTATCAGTGACGCATTGGGCATCGAAGATCCCGGGACGCACTTTCCGCTCGGGGATCTACTCGGCGATACATTGCATGAAGGTTTCGATACCAACGGCGACGCACTGGGTATCAGCGAGTATCATCTCGAAAAGTACATCGCGGCGGTTCGCAATGTGGTCGATGCGGTCATTTGGACCGGTGAGAAACCAGAGTCGGAGCGGTATGAAGTGCCGTCCGAAATGTTGAAGATGACCTCGCTGAGCCAGCAAACTCGTCGGCGTGAGTCTGCGGTGCGTCACCCGGACAGCGTGGATTTTCGCGACATGAGGGTGCGGATGTATTTTGACAACTTCGATAGCGTTCCGGAAACCGGATACTACAACATTCAAATTCGAGCGACTGGAATCGATCGTGGCTACTACGACGCTGAAATGACAGGCGTCCACGATGGTGATCCGATTCGCCTCGCGGTGCATCTCGGTGATCGAGAACGCGTCTTTGATCTTCCAGACGATGACATGAAGGAGATCGAGTTGACGGAGTGGCTCGCCAAAGGGACACGCATCGAGCTATCGTATCCGACCGATGGGCTGCGTAAGCGTGGCAACGGGAACTTTAAGTTTCAGCAAGCCATCGCCCACGATCACATCAAACAACACGATCCCGAGTTGTACGAAGAGGTCGTCGCTCAAATACGCAAGAAAGGAGGGCGTCGGAAACTCGGTGTCAATCATTGGAGCCACTGGGTCGATTACTGGCGTGGGCCTCGGCCGAGGGTTTATGGTGCCGTCGTGGAAGGACCATTCTACAATTCATGGCCACCCCAACGGCAGGTGAATCTGATCGGTGCGTCTCCTGATGTACAGGATGCCGAGAAGGTTCTCAAACGAATTGCGGAGCGTGCGTGGAAACGAGAGGTGCGTGACGGTGAACTCGATCCGTTTGTCAGACTCGTTGAGCAGCGAAAGGCGGAACTCGGAAATATCGAAGCTCTTAAAGAGGGCATCGTTGCGATCTTTGTTTCCCCCTCGTTTTTGTTGATTGATCCAGAGGAGGGGACGCCAGCCGATCGGTTTGCGACAAAGCTGTCTTACTTTTTCCGCAGTACGCTGCCAGAGGTTGTTCTACGCCAGCAGGTTGCGGCAGGCGAACTGAATGATTTTGAGTCCGTGCGAGATGCGGTCGAGTTGTACATTCGTGATGCGAAGGCGGACGAATTTCTCGATGAGTTTCCGCACGCGTGGTTGCAGTTGGACCGGATCAATTTCATGGCGCCCGATCCAGACCACTATCCGCATTACCATCGAAAGAGTGTGAGCGATGACATGGTTGCTGAGGCCAAGGCGTTCTTCCGGTATGCGGTAGAGAACAATTTGCCGGTTCCCGAAATGTTGACCTCCGACTATTCGTTCATCAACGCTGACCTCGCTAAGGTTTATGGAATCGATGACGTGCCGGACGATTCCACGCTGCGTCGTTATCAGTTCACCGATGGCAGGCGTGGTGGTTTGTTGGGGATGGGAGCCTTTCTCACGTTGACTGCCGATACCCTGGGGACATCCCCGATTCATCGGGCGGTTTACGTTCTCGAAAATTACATGGGAATCAAACCTTCACCGCCTCCAGGTGATGTCGAGATTCAAGAACCCGACGTCCGTCAGGCCAAGACGATCAAGGATATTTTGGCGGCGCACATTGCGGAGGATACCTGTGCTTCGTGTCATCGCAGTATCGACCCATATGGGTATGCGTTTGAAAACTTCGATCCGGTCGGCGCGTGGCGTGACAACTACGTCCAACTGACGGTCGACACTCCATCGCAGGCGGCAAAGAAAACGAAGAAGCGGAAACAGGCACGGTTTGAATTGCCCATTGATGCTTCGTCGACCTTTCGCAATGGAAACAGCTATCACGACATCGCCGAGTTTCGAACGTTGATGCAGAGTGATGCGAATCAGATTCAGTTCGTCAGATGCTTTGTCAAGAAACTGCTGATGTATGCCAACGGAACCGAACCCGACGATATTGCGGAGAT
Source organism: Aporhodopirellula sallentina SM41 (assembly GCF_000346505.1). GTDB lineage: Bacteria > Planctomycetota > Planctomycetia > Pirellulales > Pirellulaceae > Rhodopirellula > Rhodopirellula sallentina. Next base: position 24,638 of record NZ_ANOH01000132.1, on the reverse strand, counting down.
CGAACGGATTCTCGCGAAGTCGGCCGAGCATGACTTCCGTGTCGTGGACACCATCGCCGCGGTGGTCGATAGTCCTTTGTTTCGACAGCAATAATCAGGTTTGTTCTCAGCGCTTTTACCGAGATTGATTTCAACGAAATGCCAAAACTAGTCATCTATGTGTGTTGGGTCGCAATGATTGTGGCCATGCCATTGAGTATTGCCCACGCAACCGAATCAGCGAAAGATACCCGGCCGAATATTCTGTGGATTACGATTGAAGATTGGTCGCCGGATCTCTCGTGCTACGGCACGAAAGGCATTCATACTCCGCATGTCGACCGTTTGGCCGAAGAGGGAATCCGGTACGAAACTGCGTTCACGACGTCGCCCGTGTGTTCGACGTCTCGATCCGCAATGATGACGGGCTTCCATCAGAATTTCATTGGTGCGAACCAGCACCGAGAGCACAACAAGCAGCCACTGCCGCACGGTATCGAGCCGATCCCGCATTTGCTTCGCGATGCGGGCTACTTCACGGCATTGATGAGTTGGAAAACGGATTGCAATTTTTTGCCGACCAAGAAGGACGAATTGTTCGAAGGGAAGGACTGGTCCGAACGCCGCCCCGGGCAGCCGTTCTTTGCAAGGGTGACCTTTGGTGGCACACATCGGTCGTGGAAACGCGACCCGCAACGCCCCATCGGAATTGATGACGTGGAGTTGCCTCCTTACTATCCCGATACGCCTTTCGTCCGGCGCGACTGGGCCAACGGGCTCGAGCAGATGCAATTGGTTGACCGCGAGGTGGGTGCGTTATTGCAGCGACTCGAAGACGAAGGGCTCGCCGAAAACACGTTGGTGTTCTTCATCGGTGACCACGGTCGTTGCCACATTCGCGGCAAACAGTTTCTCTATGACGGTGGCATTCGCATCCCGATGATCATGCGTTGGCCGACTCGGATCGAACCGGGACAGGTCGACGATTCGCTTGTGATGTCAATTGACATCTGTGCGACGGTTTTGGAGGTGGCGGGCGTTACTCCGCCGGTGCCTCTGCACGGAGTCAGTCTGCTCGGTGGTGAGACTGCGAAACGAGAGTATGTCTTTGCCGCGCGTGATAAAATGGACGAAACGCATGATGCGATGCGTGCCATACGGTCAAAGGATTTCAAACTGATTCTAAACCTCATGCCTGAACGGCCCTGGTGTCAGTACAACCGTTACAAAGAAGGAGCTTACCCCGTCTTGGCGGAAATGAATGTTCTTTCCATGACAGGGAAACTGACTCCGGAGCAAGCAAACTTTTTCAATGCGTCCAAGCCGCCGGTAGAGCTATTCGATCTTCGAAGTGATCCGTATGAAGTGAACAACGTTGCCGATGAACCAGAGTATTTGCAGGTGAAGACGGCGTTGCTGGCGGAATTGCAAGAGTGGCGTGATGAGGTGATCGAGGACGAAGGTGTCACTGAAACGTTTCGAGCCGCGAACGTTTTTCCGCCGGATATGCCGACGTCGACAGTCGACGAATGGGTTGCGGCGCACGGCGATGAATATGATTTCAACGTGGTTGGTTGGCCCGCTTGGTACCCAACGAGAACGTTGGACGAGTGGAGGGCCGCCCGAGAGAAATGGGAGCCATGGGTATTCCGATCTGTCGATTCGGACATGAAACGTCCGGTGCTGGTCGCCGGGAAGAAACGCCGTAAGTAGGCACGTCGTGGACGCCGATTGCCACACGCATTTCAAGCAATGTCCGAGGTCGCGATGCGGAATGCGCGCACTGTGACGGCGTGTATACTGCGTCGATGCGGAGAGGCGATGGACGACCGGCTGTTCTTGTTGAACAATTTGGTGTCACGACGTCGTCTCTTCTTGATGTGCGGTGGTGAATTCTTTTGACGCCAGTTGGCTCGGAAACGCCAGCGACCGGCTTCTGAAATTTACGGATACGTGATGAAACTGACTGATCTGGGGTTGGCTGCACTGTTGGCAGTCTCGTTTTTTGCCGGCAGGTGCATGGCGGATGATCCTCGCGTTTTACCGTCTCAAGAGAATGTAGCGGAGCCTCTCGAAAGAAAGGAACTGAAGCAACTTCTTCGGGAATTCTATCCTGACTATCAATTGCCCTCGGGGAAAATATTCGGAGCTCTCAATCACGACGGCGATGACAAGCTCGAAGGTGACGAGTTGGTCGCGCTCGAAGATTTGCTCGAGCAGATCGATGCCGAATTGGACACGACTCCGGAGGATCCAGGTCCTGGGTATCCGTTACTTGCGTCCGTCGCGAGCGGAATCGATGATTCGAAAATCGATGGGGCGGTTTTTCATCGGCACTTCGACAACCTCGAACAGAATCCTCGTCCCGAAGGCTTTCAGATTGAAAGCGTGCCGATGACCAGTCGGCTGACTTTACCCAAACCCGTTGGGCGAAAGACAGTCGTGGAGGATCTCGTCAAAGCGACGGTGGTGCTCGCCGGAGGCGAAGGGGATGACTATTTCACCAGTGGCGGTGTGTTGGTCCGATCGGACGGATTGGTGTTAACCAATTTTCATGTTGCCGAGGCATTCGCGTCCGGGATGACTGCACTGACGAGCGACGGCAAAAGCTACCGAGTTGTGGAATTCATCGCGGGAGATCGTCTTGCTGATGTCGCGTTGATTCGAATCGATGGAACCGACATGCCGACTGTTGAGGTGGCGACCACAGCACCTGAGATTGGAGACAACCTTGTGATGATGCACCATACGGAAAATCGATTCTACACCTACGATCGTGGATATCTCATGCGCAACCCGGTGATCGAAGGGAAGCAGTGGATGGAGGTGTCGCTGCCTTTTGGTCCGGGAGGCAGCGGTTGTGGAATCTTCAATCAAAGGCATGAACTCGTGGGGCTCGTCTCGATTGTGATGCTCGGAGATGGACCGTCGCTAGCGTTGCTCGGGCACGGTCTGGCAGAGACGGTGGAAGAAGAGATGTCTGGCGAGTTGGACGCGGAGCAATCGGCGTTGTTGGATGAGTTGCTCTGGGACGCGACCTCTGAATTGGAAACGGACGGTTTCGAACTCGTCGTGCGGCATGCGGTCTCGTTGCCAGCGATTCGAAGGCTGTTTTCTCCGGTCGCCGGCGCCATGCCACGGTAGCGTTTGTTCCTGTTTTGTATGTTCCGTTTGATAAACCCGTTCAAGGCTCGTTTGAAATGATTTCTGATTCAGTTTGTCTGCGAATGCCGGGGCCCGCGTGGCGGGTGTTGTCCATGCTGTTTGTGATGGTGGCGGCTGAAGACGCGTGGGGAGATGAAGCCGCGTCGCAATCGGATCGCCCCAACATTGTCTTGATGATTGCTGATGACATGAATTGGGATGATTGTGGTGCGTACGGTCATCCCGCGATTCGGACACCGCATATTGACCAATTGGCGAGTGAGGGATTGTTATTTCGCCACGCATATCTGACGACGAATTCGTGCAGCCCATCGCGTGCGAGTTTGATTACCGGAAGGTACCCACACAACACGGGTGCGGAGCAACTTCACTGGCCGATTCCAAGCGGTGTTTCCACGATTGCCGAGCAACTCGGCCGGGTCGGGTACTACACGGCGGCGGCTGGTAAATGGCATATGGGAGATGCCGTACGCGATCATTTCGACAGGATTTATGAGGCGTCCACGGCGGGATTTGTTCTTCCATCGGGCAAGGATGGCGAGCCCGCGAAAATGGTTGCCAAGCAACCGAGCGGGTGTGAAGATTGGACGCGTGCGCTCGATGATCGAAAACGAGATCAGCCGTTCTTTCTGTGGCTAGCCGCACTCGACCCACACCGTGAATATACCGACGGCGCGTTGGAGCCACCTCACCGCCAAAGCGATGTCATCGTGCCTCCTCACTTGCCAGATACGCCTGAGGTGCGTGAAGACCTGCGTCTGTATTACGACGAGATCGGTAGGCTCGATTCGTATGTTGGGGAGGTGATGGCCAAACTCGACGAGCAGAACGTCGCCGACAATACGTTGGTTCTGTTTATCAGTGACAACGGGCGTCCTTTTCCGCGTGACAAAACGACGTTGTATGACGGCGGAATTCGGACACCGTGGATTGTGCGTTGGCCGCGACATGTTCGGCCAGGGCAATCAACCCATGCACTCGTCAGTGCCGTTGATATCGCGAGCACCTTCTTGGAAGTCGTGGGAGGAAATGCAGACTCACTGCCGAACGATGGAGTCAGCTTTGCCAGTGTGCTGAAAGATCCGACGGTGTCACACCGAGAGTTTGCTTTCGCGGAGGATCATTGGCACGACTACGAAGATCATGCTCGATGTGTGGTGGATGGACGATTCAAACTAATCCGAAACGACTACGTCGATTTGCCTTCAACGCCATCGGCCGATGCGGGTCGCGGGCTGACGTGGCAAGAGATGCTGCGTTTGCACAAGGTCGGTGGTTTGAACGAAGCACAGCAAGCCTGTTTCCGTGTGCCCCGTGCCAAATGGGAGCTGTATGACCTGCAACGCGACCCGGCGGAATTGTTCAATCGGGCGGATGACCCCGCGTACGCCTCGGTGCGATCGAGGTTGGGCGATGCACTTCACAACTGGAGTGATCAGACCGGTGATTTCTTACCGAGTCGGCGTACTCCGGATGAGTTTGACCGGGTGACGGGAGAGCCTGACCATTCGGTGCGAAAACGACCACGTCCGTCAAAGAAGGAGATGTTTGGAACGGACGGGGCATACTGACGGCAGTGAAACGTCGCTCAGTATTGGGAGGCGTGTTTGCGGAGCCTCGATGTGGCCCGAATTCCTGTTTGGCGAGAACTCTGCTGATCGATTGCTTTGGAGGAGACGTTGCGGAAAGGCAATTGAAAAAGGACTCGATGGCAAAGGATGGTGATGAAGAATCGGTTGAGGTCTCTTTGTTGAGACGTGTTCAACGCTTATCCTGTCGTCCTGTTGCAGCCTATCCGCGCTCATGGAGTCAAGCAGTGAAGAAGCGATTGAACGTTTTGGTTATGTCCTCGTTGGCGATCCTGTTGTCGGTCAACGCGACGATGGCGAGGGCATCGGACCCACTGCCGACCTGGAATGAGGGCGATGTCAAAGAGTCGATTGTTGCATTCGTCAAAAAGGTGTCAGACAAAGGTTCGCCGGACTACGTCGAACCGAGTGAACGGATTGCCGTGTTTGACAACGACGGGACGTTGTGGTGCGAGGCTCCGTTGCCATTTCAGGCTGCGTTCGCCTTCGATGAGGTCAAACGGCGTGCCCCGAATGAGCCGTCGTTTGCCGCTGATCCGATGGTGCAGGCGGCGTTGGCAGGGCGAATCGATGAGCTGCTCCAAGGCAAGCACCACGATGGGCTGATCCAGGTTCTCGGTCTAACGCACGCAGGGATGACAACGGATGATTTCCGCGAGCGTGTGAATCGATGGACGGAGACTGCGTCGCATCCTCGGTTTCAATGTCGCTATCTGGAACTGACCTATCAGCCGATGCAGGAACTTCTTGACTATCTCCGGGACAATCAATTCGAATGTTTTATTGTGTCCGGCGGTGGAGCCGATTTTATGCGAGTCTGGTCGGAGCGTGTCTATGGAATCGTTCCGCAAAACGTTGTGGGCTCGATGGCGCAACCTCGTTTCGAGAATCGTGACGGTGTCCCGGTGCTCGTTAAAACGATGGACAATCTCTTCGTTGATGACAAGGAAGGAAAGCCAGTCGGTATCCACCAATTCATCGGTCGCCGGCCGATTGCTTGTTTTGGCAACAGCGATGGGGATCAAGCCATGCTCGAGTACACGACAATCGGAAATCCGAATCCCAGTTTCGGTTTGATCGTCCATCACACCGATGCCGAGCGGGAGTACGCCTACGATGCCAAGCCGCCGGCGTCAGGAAAATTGACCACGGCGCTGGAAGTCGCGCCCCAACATGGTTGGACCGTTGTTGACATGAAACGCGATTGGAATCGGATGTGGTTCGACCTGTCTGAGCGAGTGTCTTCGAGCAAACCGCAAACCTTGTTTGGGAATTGGTTGGCCGAAGACATCATGGGCAACGGCGTGATTGATCGTGCCCAGACGACTCTCGAGGTAACGGCGGACGGTTCGGTCAGTGGCAGCACGGCGGTGAATCGTTATCGAGGTCAGGCAACCATCGACGGGAACGCGATCACGTTCGGTCCATTGATTTCGACGCGACGTGCAGGGCCACCGGCGATGATGAACCAAGAGTCTCGTTTTACCGAGGCACTTTCCCAGGTTACTGGATACCGAATCGATTCCGATGGTTTGTTGTATCTCACCGATGGAGACGGCAACGACATCCTGCGATTCTCGCGTCTCGCGGATTGAGCGAGCAAATGCACCTGGCTTGTTCGATGGAGCTCAGCTACTCGATCGACGACGCGACTTAGCGGGCGACGAGAAGGCTCCTTTCTTGTCACCCGGTTCGGTTCTGATGCTGCACGCGTGCGATTGGTGATGGCCTATCGCGGTGGGCCGTAGGAGGTGAGCGTTCCCCATGGGATATAGGTCGTTGAAAAACCTTCGGGGCGTTGAGACTCGGTGACTTGTCTGCTGAACGGCATGTCCAGGCCGACACGTTCGTGGTAGTGGTGGACCACTCGCTCGTAGATCGGCGCGAAGCGACCACGTGAGTCGTTCGAGATTTTGGGATAGTGGTAGCGGCGTTCGAAGCTCGTGTATGGCTCGTATCGGACTTCGTTACCGAGGTTGAATTTGGCCGTGTATTCGAATCCGATTGCTAGCCGGTTGTCGGCGGCACCGTAAAGATCCACTCCTTGTTTCCATGCGATCTCACATGCGTTGGCAAGGAACCCGAGTCCCATTTGAGTGTGGGCTTGGTCACGTCCGCTTTCTTGGCACTCACCAAATTCGTTGATGTAGTTGCCGATTGCTCCGTTGCCTTCTCCCTTGAGGTAGTAGTTCACTGCGCGATCAAACATGGCGTGATCGTCGAGGTAGACTCCCATGGCCATCATGGTTTGGATCATCGACGCGTCCCAGTTTCCATTTGCCGAAGGATAGAAGTCCTCGATCACCGGATAGAACACTTCGCGGAGCATGTGTTCGAATTGCTTTTGGTCTTTCTCTCGCCATCCGGCGTGCGAGTATTTAAGAAGCTCGGCCGCGTTGCAGAACCCCATTCCAGCCATACCCACCAGAAGTCTCGCGTCGTGTCCTGAGACGCTCTCGAGGGTTCCTGACCATGCGTTAATAATCTCAATGGACTTCTGCGCGTGAGTTGTTTTTCCCGTCAGGCACCACTGCAACGCGTGAGAATAAGCCGCCGTTGAATCGGTCGAAAACTCGGAGCTGCCGATGTTGGGATTGTTGCTGGGGCCACGGACCACGTTCTCGCGAGGTTGCGGGATGTGATCGAGTGACGAGACCGTGACTGGTCGACGTCGCCTTCGTTCACGATTCGAGTCTGGGTTCGATCGCGATTCGAGACGCCGGTTACGATTGTTACGAGATCGAGATCTCGAAGATTGCGGTGATCGCAGTTCGTTCCAGGCTGTCACCCAAGGTTCTTCGCCGGCGTGAAGTTTCTGGCGAATGAACTCCAAATCGGCATTGCTGTGCAGAAGTCCCGGGTGGACAAAACTCTTGCTCTCTTGCGCCGATGACGAGGCATCTCCGGCGAGAACGGATCCGACCGAGCTAAGGACGAGCAGGAAAATCAAGCAAAGTTTCATTGTTTATCAGCGGGGATTGCGTTTCGCGTATTGAGTTGCGTTATTGCTATGAACCTATCGGAAAACTCATCAGCCGATCGGCGTTCGCCACGGTTTCCATCAAACAGCCGGTGCGAAGGTCCGCCGGCTAATTGGTTTATCGAGGTTTTCAGATAGGTTCTATGTCTGAGATCGAGCAAATTTTAGCAAACGGCTGATGGAAGAATCAGAATATGGCTGCGTAGCAGAGAACAGAGAGTTCGGCCGAAATGATGAGCCGGCTGTGTCTGAGATTCCTCGTTGTCTGGTGTGAACCAAGACGAAGGCCGATGGATGCGGTTTTAGTCTATACAGTCGCTGGTTGTTTTGCACTCGGTTTGTTGGGTACTCCGTTGTCAGGAAACAAAAAACGGGATCAGGCAACATGGCCTGTCCCGGTTGGAGTTTTACGCAAGAAAACGAATTGATTGATGAAGCGTTTTCACTCTGTTGATTCGTCGAACGGGTCTGCCTCATAACGCTCCGTTTCGGCGACGATATCTGGATTCTCGTCGACGAAGTTCTGAATTTCATCTCCGGTGGGAGCTGTAGGGCCGCTGTCGCCGCAGCCGACGATACTCATGCTAGACAAGCAAACAGCGGCGGCGAATGCGATTGAAAAACGTGACATGCTTAGTTCATTCCTTTCATGGGGAAGGCCGCGAGTCCTCGGCCTTGGGGACGATTCAACTGAGATGGTTGGTCTGCCGGTGGCATCCTTCTATTTATCAAGGATACCACCGGGGAGAGTCCGCCGTTGCGAGTAGGCGATCTGCTGACCTGTGGAGAGGCTTACAGTTCTTCTTCGATCACCTCGCGGCTGGCACGAGTTCCCAATGCTCCCCAAAGGCCGAATGGGCTTTCGGCACCGTTTGGTGTGCCGTTTCCAACAACTCGAGCGGATGGATCTTGTGACCTACCTGCATCAATCGAATCGGTGATGAATTTGACAGCCCCATCGCCCATCAGGACATGGCATCCGCCTTGGTGACGACTCGCTGCGGGAAGCAATCCGCTGCCGCTACGGTCGCGGGAAAGGCAGATTTCGCTGTTGGGTGGAAAGATGGTTTGGAACGTGGTGTACAATCCATGAGCCATCGCCCATTTGCCACCCCGGCCGTTTTCCGCACCAGCGAGGCTTTTGACGGTGCCGCTGACGAGCGAGAAGTTCCAGAATTGTGGACGCTCGGGATCGATGAGCGCTTTACATTTGACGTGTCCACCATTGAGCATGTTGGCACCGCTGCGGCGCGATGCCGGGCCTGCGGAGTCTCCTGCCGCTTGCGATCGGATGTCATTGTCACCGAGGTCGGTGATGATTTCGCCCATGCAGATGGTGTTCGAAAGGCCGTCCAGCACATCGCGGAAGGCCATGCCTTTGATTCGTGGAACGAAGAAACCACGTTGAGCGGATCGGGCCGCGGTCAGCCAGTCGACTCGTTCAATGCCCTTGTTCTTGGCAACGTTACCTTGGCGGTCGTAGAAACTGCCGTCGGACCGGAGGAAAGAGTCTCCGAGGCTGGCGGCATAGTTGGTGCGTCCTTGGGAAGGGAGGCCCTGTCCTGGGTCGCTCGGGCAACGCAGCGTTGGGATATTAGTCATCCATGGATCGTAGCCGCCGATGTTTGCTTGGTCGGAGAGGCTCAAATCGGGGTATGGCCCGAACGCTTGAATGATTCCGCCACCGGAGGTTTGCCACGGGTTCGAAATTTGTTCCCAGATCGCTTGCTGCTCGAAGAAAGGCGTGAGGCCGGGAAGGTGGCTGAGGCTTAGCAGGTTGTTCGCCGTCGGTGCTGTGCGAGGGTTTCCGCCGTTGTCGATTGTGCCCGTCATGTACGGCGGGATCAATTTGAATGCGGAGTGGTAGTTATGAACTGCCAGCCCAATCTGTTTGAAGTTATTACTGCAACTCATTCTGCGAGCCGCCTCGCGAGCCGCTTGGACGGCGGGCAGCAACAGCCCCACCAAAACGCCGATGATGGCGATCACGACCAGCAGTTCGACAAGTGTGAACCCGAGTCTTTTTTGTTTCCGGACCATTTCTTTAACCTCTCGAGAAAATAGCAATCATTTCAGCTCGGCGCCTATGAATGGGGCCTGCTACCCCGTTATCTGTCGTTTTATGGAGGCGAGTTGTCTTATCTAAACATAAAAAACAATTTTCTTTCGAGGAAAAGCTTGATTGAGCGAAACTTTTTGTCTGTCGCCGGGTTGGGCAGCAACCGGGTGGGGCCAGGTTGTTTGCGGGGCGTCGCCGCCGTGTGGCGGTGTGGTGTTTGATCCGTAACGCATCGGCATACTGCCATGGCTGGAATCGCAAGTGGGGGGAGACTGCTAAGAAGAGAAAAGAGGCCGCGTGCGCAGCGCAGTTGATCGCCATGCAGTTGGGCGCAGGAAGGCGCGACGCAGCTGTTGTTTAGCAGAATAAATCGGATCGCTCTATTGTCAGGGCGTTCCGGTGTGGGGCGACGGCGGCGGTCGGCTGGATGGGGCCAACGGTTGCGATTACCCATGCCGTCGGGCGGAAGCCGAAAAGGCGACGTGTCGTCCCGGTTGAATTGGGGCGACGGCTAGGCTCTACCGTCTTCACGGCAATTGAGAGCCTGTCGAGAGCGCCGCTTCGGTCTGCCTTAGCCACCATTGGTACGGATTAGCCAGGGCGAAGGTCCCGGGGTTGGGCAATTGGTGAGGTGTTCGGATAGGATCGACAGAGGCGTTGTCGATCCTGCTCCGTTCATTTTGGTGCGGCGGCCATCGTCGGGCCACGCTAACGTTTGTCTTATTGATGACTCTCAGTCAGCGTCATCGTGAGGCGAACCGAGGCGTGTTGCTTAAAGTGGCGGTGCCATGTCGTCAGAGGAGGAGCGTTTGGTGGCCCGTTCTGCTTCAGCGGCTTCTTCTTCTGCCCGGCGTTTTGATTCTTCAATCAGCTCAGGGTTGTTGTCAAGGAAGTTCGTTACCGCGTCAGGTGATGGTGCCGACGGGTCACCGTTGCCGCAGCCGGGCAATGTGGTTGCTGTCAGACACAATGATGCGGCGATAGCAAGTTTGGTGATGGATGATTTCATGATGAAACAATGTGGGGGGTGAGTGATGTGAGATGGGGGAGGCTGCCTCGGAGTCGATGCTCCGAGACAGCGGAATTTGAAGCAGCGAAACTACAGAGTTTCTGAGGGCGATTGGCGCTGTCGAACTTCCTAGAGTTCTTCGCTGATCACTTCTTTAGCAGCCCGAGTGCCCAGGGAGCCCCAGAGTCCAAATGGGCTCTTCACTCCGTAGTCCAATCCGGTGCCAGGCCAGGCAACAACTGCACTGTTCTGGTTGCCAGCTTCGATCGAATCAGTGATGAACTTCACTGCTCCGTCGCCCATCAGGACATGGCAGCCACCTTGGTGTCGGCTCCCGGCAGGAAGCACGCCTGTTCCACGATGGTCTTTGGAGAGGCAGATTTCCGAGTTAGGTGGGAGGATTGTGAAGAATGCGGTTTGCATTGGCCGTCCGCTTGCCCATCGAAGTCCACGTTGGTCTTCGCTTCCGCCTCGGAGGCCGGTTCCGCTAGCTAGGTTGCTCGGATCCCAGAACTGAGGCCGGGTGGCGTCAATTCCGTCGCGGCAGGTCAGGAACGAACCAGGGGCGGTGAGGTTGTTGCCAAGGTTTCGCGAGGTTGGGCCCGCGTCGAGGCCAACACCTTGGGTGCGTTTGTCGTTGTCCCCGACATCAGTGACGATTTCGCCCATGCAGATGGTGTTTGCGAGGCCGTCAAGGACATCGCGAAAGCGTTTGCCTTTGACGCGAGGTACGAAGAAGCCGCGGGAGCAGCGATCGATCTGTTCGGCCCGTCCGTTGCTGTAGACATCGCCCCAGTTGCGGTAGCCGTCAGAGCCGTTTGCGAACATGTATGAATCGCCGAGGTTTGCGGCGTAGTTCGTTCGACCTTGGCCGGGGAGTCCAACGCCTGGATCGCTAGGGCATCGCAAGGTTGGGATATTTGTTAGCCATGGGTCGTAGTTGCCGATGTTGCTGTGAGCGACCAAGTCCATGTCTGGCGTTGGGCCCATCGCCTGGATGATGCCGCCGCTGGTTTGCCACGGGTTTGAGATTTGCTCCCATAACGCTTGCTGTTCCATGAACGGCAACAAGCCTGGAAGGTGGCTGAGGTTGTACTGGTTATTGCCAGTTGGGGCGACTGAGTGACCAGCTACACCTTGGACCTCGAACGTTCCGGTTTGGAATGGCGAGATGCGTTGGAATGCACTGTGGTAGTTGTGCATCGCAAGACCGAGCTGTTTGAAGTTGTTGCTGCAGCTCATGCGGCGAGCGGCTTCGCGTGCTGCCTGAACGGCGGGCAGCAACAGGCCGACCAAGACACCGATGATCGCGATGACAACGAGAAGCTCGACGAGCGTGAAACCCGTCTTTTTCTGTTGTGAATTCATGGGTAATTTCTCCAAAGAATGATGGTTATGCCGTGGAGGCGGCCGTCGTCGGCTCATAGGGGAAGGTCCACAGCTGTTGGTCTATGGAGCGGGCCCTGCGGTTCTTAACAAGTTTTTGGGAGGATTGCTTTTTTTCTCTGTGGCGGGGGGCATGGGCACTCAACTCGGGCTATGGTGTTTCCTCGCCTGATAAACTGGGTTTTTATGTTTAGAATTTGCGCTCTTTCTGCATTGAACAGAGGCACGTCGTAGGTGTTTCGCCCGTGTAATATTGGGCGGTGTTGTTCTCGCGTTTTGTCGGCAAATTGGAGTCAATGGTTTGGAGTCTTGCACCCAATCCCACCGTGACCACGTCAATGCACTTTTTGTGCTGCATTCGCCGCGGATCCGTGGGTTTATTCTCAGCCTGCTACCCAACATGAGTCGCGCCGATGACGTGATGCAGGAGACGTTTTTGACCGTTTCGGCAAAAGCGGATGACTACGAGCGTGATTCCAACTTCGTGGCATGGGCGTGCACGATTGCTCGCTACAAGGTGCTCGAAGAGTGCAATCGAAAGCACAGCAAATCCTTGATGCTGTCGCCCGAAGTCATCGAAGCGGTGTGCGTTTCGCATGAGCCGGCGCCATCGGATGATGAAGAGGCTCGCATGGCGGCATTGAAATGTTGCATGGACAGTTTGTCGCCGCACACTCGGAAGGCGGTCGAGTTGCGTTACTCGCGAGCTCACAGTGCGGGTGAAATCGCGAAGTTGTTAGGGTGGTCAACGGATTCGGTCTACGTGGTGTTGTCGCGAGCCAGGACGGCGTTGCAGAAATGTGTCAATAGTCATCTCAAGGTGGTGGGTTAAGACGATGGATATTGATCGTTTGTCGCGACTGTTGGATCTTTACTTCGATGAAGGTCTCGATGCAGATACAAAACACGAGCTAGAAGAAATGCTGCTCGCTTCGTCGCTGGCCCGCTCGTTGTTTTGGGAGCGGGCTCAGTTGAATGCGCACCTGCGTCAGCAGGGGCAGGAAGGTTGGGGTGTGGAAGATGTCGTGTCCGTAGATGACACCGCTTCGGAGGACATCGTGCGTGCGGCGGGCCCGGTTGCTCGCGACGACGCTGCCGCCTCATTCCATCGGCCTTTGTTCCGATGGCTCGTCGCCGGGTTAGCGGCGAGCTTGATGCTGGTGATGATCGGGCAGTGGGTGCTGCACGAAGTCGATGGTGACCTGGAACGGTTTCGAGTTGCCAACGTTGCCAGCGATATGGGGCGTGAGCCTTATGGCGTTGAGGGGACGCTGGTCAAGCAACGCGATGCATGGGTCGCGGTGTTGCGAAAAGCCGTTGGTGTCGAATGGCAAAACCCGATCGATGCGCCCGTTGTCGGCGAGCCGATGAAGGCGCGAAGAATCCAATTTGACAATGGCCTGATCGAGATCCAGACGAACCGCGGTGCACTGATCCTGCTCGAAGGTCCTGCCGATTTGGAAATTGTGAGCGATATGGAGGTAAGGTGCCAGGAAGGTCGTTTGAGCGTTGAGGTGCCACCGCCAGCGGAAGGTTTCCTAGTACACACGCCGCTCGTGCAGGTTGTTGACCGAGGAACCGCCTTTGCAATGGATGTCAAAGGTGACGAGAAAGCCGAAGTGCATGTTATCGACGGGCTCGTCGAGTTGACCTCGCCGGTTTCCGATTCTCCGATGAGAGAGGTTCGTGAAGGCGAGGCGATTCGTATCGCCAGTGACGGCATGTTCAATGACATACGTTCTGCATCGGACGCGTTTCCTTCGAGCGCTGAGATCGACTCGCGAACGAAGAGTGCGGCGCTCGAGATGCGGCAAGCGTGGCGGCAAAGACGCGATGCGATTGTGGATGATCCGTCATGCCTGGTTTATTTCGATTTCGAAAAATCGCGAGCCGTCCGGTCGCGGTATCGTGACACCATCGTGCCGAACCACTCGAAAAGTGCCGATGCGGGTGAACACGGAGTGGTTGTCGGTTGCGACTGGACCGATGGTCGTTGGCGTGGCAAGCGAGCATTGGATTTTAAGAATGCATCGGATCGTGTGCTGTTTTCGGTCGATGGAAAACATGAATCGTTGACATGCATTACTTCGGTTCGCTTGGGGGCGATGGACCGCGCGTATAGCTCGTTGTTGATGTCGGGTGATGCGATCGAGGGCGAGTTGCAGTGGCAGATCTCTCAGAACAGACTCGACAACTCGATGGGGCGTTTGAATCTCGGTCGGCGTCTCGATTCGCAGTGGAACTCGATGGACAGTTTCCTCAGTGATGCGATCATCGGCCCACAGCGTTTAGGAACTTGGATGCAGTTGGCATTCGTATGGGATGGCAAAGAACGAATTTGCAGCCAATACATTGACGGCAAATTGGTGAGTCGCGACTTCACCCGAACCTCGGTCGATTCATCGTTTCTATCGACGGGGCGTTTGGAGCTCGGGAATTGGACTCCTCGTGAAGGTTTCAGCCTTTCCTCGCCGGTACGCAATTTCAATGGCCGCATGGATGAGTTCGTGATGTTCGATCGCGTCTTTAGCGATCAAGAAATACAGGCGTTCCACGATTTGAAGTCAGCGTATTGGAGTGGCGCAGAAAGCAACGAGTGGGGAAATCCCGAAAACTGGTCTGCCCAAATTCTGCCGGTCCGAGGCGACGACGTTTATCTCGATATTCCCGATCAAGAGAATGTTGTTTTCAACAGTGGAAGTACAGAGGATCTCAATCGCGTTATTCTTGGATCGGGAACGGGGCGGCTTGGATCGTTGGAAATTTCGGGTGGAAAGATACTAGCGACAAAAAATCCCGACCGGCATACACGTGTGGGTGTCGCAGGAGGAGTCGGCGAGGTGTGGCAACATGCCGGCGAGGTGAACCTGAACTCGTTGCAGATCGGGCTTGATCCCTCTTCGCACGGCCTTTATCGCATGACAGGGGGCAACCTCCTGCTGTCGCGTGCAAACAACTTGACGAAGTGCAGTTTGGACGTCGGGCCGCTCTATGGAGACGGCACTTTCGAGATTAGCGGCGGCGAACTGATGACACGGCGAGGCGTCAGTTTGGGACGCGATGAGGGACGTGGCGTCTTCTCTGTGATTGGCGACAACGCGTCTGCCATTGAGATCGGCACCTACAAAGACGGTGCCGGCTTTTGGCATCAGAATGCAGGCAGCACTTTGAAGGTGCGAGTCGGTGAAAGCGGATTAACGAGGATCAACATTGGCGGCGAGGCCGAAGGTGAGGGTGTGGACGTGAGGTTCGCAAACGGCGCGTTGATCGACCTCGGCTTTGTCGACAACTCGATCGCCGGTGAATGGGACGTCATGCATTGGGATGGCGAGCTCATCGATGAGGGGCTGCAGTTTGGCCCCGAAGTGAACACCGATGTTTGGAGCTTCGAGTTTGTTGATACCGACGGATCAGGAAGCCTCGATACACTACGCGTCATTGCCCAGCCTTAAGCGGGCACGATGGCGGACGTGGATCGCGCGATCACGGTGATCGTATTGGCCGGATTAATTGCCTGGGGTAACGCGTACGCATCTGGAATTGACGATACTCGAATGGCTTTGTCGGTCCGTGTGGTACCAAGAGCCTCTTCAAAGATGACGTCGTCAATGTCGCTAGAATTCGACGACCTGGATTCGGGCGAATTTAGCTATCCGGATCGGGTAAGTTGGCATGCAGATGCTCTAGTGCGATCTGGTTTATTGGTCGTGTCGATGTGCCGGGCCTAAATAGCACGGGGGGGCTGCCCACTGGGAGGCCGGTGGTCGGTTTGGCTTCAGAGAGGTGTGTGTTGGCAATTCGCTTTCACGCACGTGCCGGTTCGGTTTTAGTTTGACTTCGCAACATGGTGTTGGTGAAAACATGAGTAAGTGTCCGGGCCGTGGTTCTTTTTCCGTGCTACGGGGTCTCGCATTGTTGTTGGTGCTATTTGCGTTGAATTGGTTGCCGTCTTGGGCCAGTGCAGAAGACAATCCGGGCGAGCAAGCGAGTGACCCGGGGCGTTCGAGCGTCGTCTGTTTTGGCGACAGCATTACACGGCGTGGCTTCCCTGAGGTGATGGGACGATTGCTCGATGTCGAGGCGGTGAATGCCGGAGTGCCCGGGCACACGTCATCGCAAGGGTTGCGGCGTATCGAAAAGGACGTGCTCGATAAGAATCCGGATATCGTCGTCGTTCTTTTCGGGACCAACGATATTCGTGTCGATAGTGACAAGTATGTTCCGCAGAAGCGATATGCGGAGAACCTCCGCAGCATCGTGGCACAGTGCCGGGCGGGGGATTCGCGTGTTGTGCTTTGCACTCCGCCACCGATCGCCACTGCCCCGTACTTTACCCGACACGATAAAACGGTATTCGATCGAGCAGGCGGTCTCACGAAGTTGCTCGGTGACTATCGGGCGACAGTCATTGATGTCGCGAAGGAAGAAGGCGTTGCCGTCGTCGACCTATTTACGTTGTTGCAAACGGACGATGGTTGGCTGTCACGCGATGGGGTGCATCCAAGTGAGCAAGGCAGTGAAATGATTGCCAAGCACATTGCCGGGGTCGTTAAACCTCTCTTGGCCGGTGACGAGTAGGGGCTTATCGTCACCGTGTCGGGTCAGGGAGCAGCAATCTTGACTCGCATGAGAGTTGTCATATGGCAGCTAGTGGTGCGTCACAATCAAGATCAAAGCCTCGTTTTCGGGGAGTGAAACTTGCCAAGAGTTTCGGGAGGGCTCGTGAATCACCGAAAGTCTTGGCGACGTTCGCTACGCCCTTGACCCACATTCTTCTACTAGCGGCCTACAGATGCGGCGTGCGAGAAGCAGCTTGTGATACGAGGAAACGGAATCGTTCCTCGCGTCAGGTGCGTCTGACGCGGGGCGTCGATGCTGAGACGTGGAGTTTAATTCTCGTCGATGCGGACAAATTCGAGTTGATCCGAAAGCGCATTGGCTGCGTTTCTGCCGTAACCACCGCGACAGCCAACGAGGGTCGCAAAGACGCGAACCTAGAGCGTTTTTGAGTCGGATATCTCCAATCCGAGTCGCTGAATTCACCGGAATTCAGGTCGACCGAAATCAGGCGACCGAAATCAGGCGACCGAATTCTGGCGACATCGGCTTCGTGATCTTTGATAACGCTCTTACGTTGACTGTCGATCGGTTGATGTTCCGGTGGTCGACTTTGCGAGTCCTTTACTTCGTTCGGACGTAGACTCGCAAGCGTTTGCTCCGGTAAGAATCCGCGTTTTTCGTGAAGGTCCAATCTCGGGTTTCGCCATTGCTATTGCCAATTCCGATATCAGCCTTGTCGCTTGCTCGCCACTGATTGATCGCAAACAAGGTTTGTTTGGCTGCGGTGTTATGGATTTGCATGGAACCATAACCGTTGGTGGGTTCACCGGGAGAATCGCCGAAGTCATATCGATTATTGCTTGCGCCGTTCACCTTCGAACTGTTGTTGGGTGAGTAATTGTTCGGCCAAAATTCGATGTTTCCGTTTTGGATGGCCGTTCCCGTTTGAATGCCAGCAACATCGGAATACACGTCCATCGCACCAATGTGGGTTTGGAAATGAGATCCCGATTCGGTCGTCGGAATGCCGATCTTCTTCACGTCGTCGGTAAACGCGTCGACCGAAACAAACAGTGATTGCGACTTTCCTTCGTTTGAGACCAGTTCCAACAGATAGGCGATTCGGTCGAAGTCGCTAATTTGGTTGCTGCGATCGGTGTCGTACTCGATCTTCTGTCCAAGATTTGACAGGTCGAGGTCGTACACCAGTTCGTATTTGTCATCGATTGGAAGCATGTCGACAAACGCGGGGACGGTGCCTCCACGGACGGCGCCGACGGGAAGTCCGGTTCCTCCCATCAGGTTGGGGTCGGCGGTCTTGTGCCACGCGAACCGGAACGCGACGGGTGAGGACACATCGGCGGATTGGAGAATTACCGAGTCGCCTTCGATATTCGCGCTGGCCGGTTGGAACCCTGCGGAACCGGGGCCGATGATTTCGAAATGCGTCGGCGCCTTGCCATCGCGTGTTGTGAGTCCTCCACCGGTGTTCGTGAAGTTCACTTTCAGTTTGCCATCGAGGATCTCGAGTGAATCAAACGCGGGGCTGTACGCAACGAGTTCGGTGCGACCATAGTCATTTTTGAGTGCGAGTCCGGCTAATCGTTGGCCGACCTCCTGTTTGGCGGGCGGGTGAATGTTGTTGGTGGTTGCGATGTCGTTGATCACCACCATTCCGGTATGGGGAACCTGATGCTGAACCGCGTCTTGAGCTTCCCAGAATTGAGGAAGGATTTCCGGATTTTCGTTGCCGTAGGTGTAGGGAGCAATCTGGACGAAATAGAATGGGAAGTCACCTTGCTGCCATCGTTCTCTCCATCCGTTGATGAGTGCTTTCTTTTTCTCCGTGTACAGCATTCCTTCGCTGTGGTTCGCCTCTCCCTGGTACCAGATGGCACCTTTGATCGGGAAGCCGAGGACGGGGTGGATCATCCCGTTGAATAGCATGGTTGGATCTTGGTGACGAGTGAACGGCATCAGATCGGCAGGGAATGAGGGGTTGGCCGTGACGGATTCGTTTTTGCGGAAAGATTGTTCTGCGTTTTCGAGCCACGACTGAGTCGCATCCAAATGAGCGCGAAGGCGCCCTTGATAAACATCGGTTCCGGGGGTGCGGCCGACAATGGATTGGTAAATGTCCTGAAGTGCGTCTACGTTCTTGAATCCGACCGGTGGTGTCCATGGTTCGACGCGAGTACCGCCCCACGATGAATTGACCAAGCCAATGGGGACACCCAATTGTTGATGTAGTTCACGCGCCATGAAGTATCCGCATGCGGTGAAGTTGCCGGCGGTTTCCGGTGAACAGATTTGCCACTGAGCCGGAGCGTCGTCTTTTGTCTGAAACGATGGTGTTTTGGGGATTGCGATGTGGCGAATGAGCGGATGGTTCGCCGCTGCGATCTCTTCGTCTGCGTTTGACGATCGCGAGACTGTCCATGCCATGTTTGATTGGCCGGAACAGAGCCAAACTTCGCCGACGAGCACGTCCTGGACTTCGATCGTGTTGTTGCCTTTGACGACCAGTTTTTGGGGAGTGGAACTGGCATCCACACCTGGAAGTTCAACCTGCCAACGTCCGCTATCGCTGGGATCAGCGGTGGCGGTGTGGTCGCTGAAGCTTACCGTGACGGTTTCACCAGGGGCGGACCAACCCCAGATGCGTATCGTCTGGTTTTGCTGCAGGACCATGTGATCGCTGAAAATGCTCGGTAAGCGAACGTCCGCGAAACAGGGGCTAGCAGACACCGTTAAAGCAGCGGCAAACCCGAGCAGGCACCATAGCCTGTCGAGCGAACGAGTGACGTCAGATTTTGTCATGGCAGTGGGTGGGGATCGTGGAGGGAGGAAGTGACAGGACGTCGATGACGCCCCGGAAGGATCAGCAGTATAGACAATGCTGAAGCCGGGAGGGGGAGGTAGAACGAGATGCGACGTTCATCTCTGTTGCCCCAATGCGAGACCTTCTTTACCGATCGCGACGTGAGAGATCCCAATGATCGCTAAGGCGAAGCTAGGCGATTCAAAATCAGGAATTCTGGGCTCAAATTTTGGGTGACGGTCTCCATCGGTGACCTATGGTTCGTGCAGATACTCTCTCAACGCGGTGCGCGGGTTGGTGCGCGGCGTTGTGAATAAGAACACTCAAGCCTGCTTGCTGAACATGAACGAACCGAGTCTTCAGTCGCTCCAAGGTGCACTTGCGAACATCGCACTGCCAATGGCGGTGCTAGCGATAGTCACTTTCATATTAATGTTCGTGGTCGTGGGCTATTCGATGAAATTCGCCCTCGCTGTTGCGGGCGTCGGTCGCTTCGGGTTTTGGAAGTCAATCGGAATGGTGACGACAACCGGACTAGCCAGTGGGTTTGTATCGTTTTTAGTTACGGTGGCGATGAGCGGTGTTCCATCCGCCGAGCTGATCGCATGTGTCGCGTCCGTCGGAGCCTATGCCGTGGTGATCTCCATGGTGGGCCAATGTGGGATCAGTCGTGGATTCGCGACTTGCTTCTTATACGGTCTGTTTAGTCTCATCGGAATGGTACCGCTGTTCACCCTCGTTGGGGTTGGAGGATTTGTGATAGCGAAGAATTCGGACCTCGACCAAATCGATTTTGAGCATCTCAAGAGCGAGTTGGCGATGACGCCGGGAGTTATTCCTGGCGGTGACGAGTCTGGCAGCGGTTTTGGAGATCTCGATCTCACGCAAGTGTCGGGAGCCGTTTTCGGTGAAAAATTGAAGGACATTGATTTCAACGATCCCAACAGCATCGATTTCACCGATCCAGAAAGCTTGCCCATGCAGCTACCCGGACTCGCGATACCGAGCGGCGATTCGAAAGGGATCTACGACAGCTTTTTCACCGAAGAAAGATCCAGTCCCTATCCGACGCCTGCCCCGAGTCGTTGTCAAAGCGGATGCTCCAGCACCAAGTCGACTTTGCCGAAGAAGGTCGAACCGTCGACGAGCGGGCTGCGTTCGAATCCGTTTGTTCAGTAAGGACGAGCGAACAAACACCGTTTAACGAAGACTCGTGCCAGGATTGTCTTCCCGAGCAGAGAGGCCCAGTTCACAAAGACGGGCAGAAACGAAGCGGCGATTGAAGTCCGGCGACGTCGGCTACATCACTCTTAAGACGCTCTAGTATTCCACTCGTGGCTTTCGGGTGGAGTCGTAGTGGATGACGCAAGGAATCCCGTTGCGTGACTAGCGCATCGAGGACTCGTCGCCTCGTCAAATACCCGAAAATCAAGTTGACGTGAAGGACTAGTCTTCGATCTGTAGGAACGCCACGATGTGTTGATCGTCTACGACGTGATCGGGGTCACGCATCATTTGACGGCCGAGTCCGAATGTCGGCTCACTCTCGTCGGTTTGGACGACTGGTGCGATCACCAACGTCGCGCCCGGACGTGTCATCCAGGTCAGATTCAGTTCGGAAAGTTCCCATCGATCGCGTCCGGCTTGGATGCGGACGGCCGTTTCGCTGCTGACGAATTTCTGGCGAACCGCGCCGTGTTGGATCTCAGGGCGAATTTCAATTTGTGACTGTCCCTTTCGGGTTCCTGATTCCGCGGTGATCGCGAGCAGGAATTGGGGAGAGAAGAGGTCGCGTCCTGACAAGCCGGAGTTTTGCCGGACCAGGACGGTATGAGATCCTTCGAGGGGTGGGGCCAACGGCAGCTCATGACGTCTCGATGGACGAAGCGGGATAATTTCTCGTCCGTCGGAATGCGACCCGATCACGTCGGCGCCGGCGAAGAGTTCGTTGATCGGATCATGCATTTTCCCATCGGCTTTTGCGGCGCCCTCGGGTGCGTTGGCGAGGGAATTGAGCAGACCGATCCGCAGGCCGTTGTCCATCCAAGATTTTCGGATGCGGGAGTCAAACACGGTTTCGTCGATGTACTGCCACATCCGTTCTCCGAGCGCGGAGGATGAAATGTGGCGAAATTCAACGGCGAGCGAAATGGTGTCCCGGGATTGATGGGTCAGGGTGGAAACCGAGTGGTGGGAGGTCGGTTTGCTGTCAGAGTCATTTTCTGACTTCTGAGAGGAATCCAGGAGCGACTTGGGTTCCGACCAAACTCCCGAGCTCCAAAGGGTGCAGCCAGGGATCGCAAAAAGCATGGCCACGAGGCACGCCGCACACCAGCCGATCGGGAGAATCGGTATTGGCCGATTCCGCTTTTCGATCGAGTGGGTTTTCATCGTGTGTACTGCGTATGAGAGCGTCGAGATGAGCGGGGGCATCGCGGGAGAGCGACGACGTGCCGATGGCTCGTATACGAATTTTAACCACCGCGTGTCAACGTCCGGCGGCGATCAATGCCAGGAAATGGCGACAAAAATCGGGCAAATCGTCGGGGCGGCGACTCGAGACGTGGTGCCCGTCGACCACGACCGCGGCGTCTTCGTAGGTCGCTCCCGCGTTGACAAGATCGTCTTTAATGCCAGGGGATCCGGTGACCCGAACACCTCGGTAGACGCCGGCAGAGATGGGAATCCAGCCACCGTGGCAGATCGCAGCGATCGGTTTTTTGGCAGCATCGAATTCCTGGACCAAACGCAGAACCGTCGGATCTCGGCGGAGTTTGTCTGGCATGAACCCTCCTGGAACGAGCAACGCATCAAAATCGTCGCTGTTCATGTCTGAAATGGCAGCGTCGCTTTCGCAGGGGTACCCGAGTTTTCCTTGGTACGTTTTATTTGCCTCGGGGCCGGCAACCACCACCTCTGCCCCCGCTTCAATCAGCCGAAATCGTGGGTACCACAGTTCGAGGTCCTCGTAAATTTCCCCGACAAAGGCGAGCACCCGGCGGCCAGACAGCGTAACCGGAGACACGTGATTGGTTTCGGGCAATGTTGTCATCGGATTGTTCTGATTTGCAAAGAGACCGTGCGGAATTGAAGGAAACAGTTAAACTAGTAGATCCGTTGGACATTCATCTAGTGGACTCAAATTGTTAACTTTGGCTGTCACAGTCCGCCGAGTCGCGAAAAACAACGCGTTTGGTGGTGATCCGGCCGAGTTGACTTGCCCGGGAGCGTGATCAACACGTTGCCACTTTCGCCCGAATCCGACTGCCCCATCGACAGACCAATCCTGGATCGGTCTGCACTTCCCACCTTCAGTATCCTTCCATTTTGACAAAGACCGCCGTGGACGCTCTGGCTCGCCCGAAAGACGATCTGTTTGACAATTCCACGATGACCGTGGGAGAGCACCTCGAAGAGTTGCGAAGTGCGCTGGTGAAGGCAATTATCTGGCTCGCAATCGGACTGGGGTTCGGTTTGTTGGTGGCCAACCGCGTGGTGCGATACGTGCAAGAGCCGCTCAAGCAGGCCATTATCAAGTACAACGCCGATCGAGATATGGCGGTTCTAGGCATTTCTCAAACTGACGATCCTGCCACGTTACGGTTCCACCGGTTCTTGATGGAGAACGCGTTAGTTGCGGAGTTGGTTTACGCATTGCCATCGCAGGTGAACGACTCCGCAGATGAAGACTTGGTTGCCAAAAAGGAGCAACCTGCCGATAAAGGCAAGGCTAAGTCAGCGAAAGAAAAAGATGCCGGCCCTAGCGACGAAGTTGTCGACAAAACCGTTGCACCGGAGACGACGATTGTGGATGGGGCACAGCGTATCGATACCGCGGATTTGATCGCCGCGATTGGAGCGGTTCCTGATCCGGACATGATGGTGCCGACGGTTCAGTTTCGTCGCAGTGAGCGTGGTGTCAGCGCTTTCAAGGTTGAAGAGACGTTCATGATTTGGGTCAAGGCGGGGCTGATCGTGGGGGCAGTGTTGGCGTCACCGATGATCTTCTACCACCTATGGAGTTTTGTCGCCGCCGGTCTGCATGCCCACGAACGACGTTACGTTTATGTGTATTTGCCGTTCAGTGTGGTGTTGTTTGTGTCGGGGGTTTCGCTCGCGTTCTTCTTGGTCTTGCAGTACGTGCTGAGTTTCTTGTTGGCGTTCAACAGCAGCATGGAAGTGACCGTGGAGCCTCGGCTTTCGTACTACGTCAATTTCGTGTTGATGTTGCCTCTCGGTTTTGGGGTCGCCTTCCAATTGCCGTTGGTGATGTTGTTTCTGCAACGAATTGATTTGATTCAAACAAAGGACTATATCGCCAGTTGGAGAATTGCGACGCTGGTGATCTTCTTTATCTCGATGGTTGTGACGCCTGCGGATGTGACCAGTATGGTCGCGTTGGCGCTCCCTTTGATGGTGTTGTATTTCTTGGGGATCGGTTTGTGCTTGTACATGCCACGAGGGCGTGGTTTAGGCAGCGGTGCGTATGACCCCGCCTAACCGAGGCGACGCTTCGGTTGAGATGTCCGAGTCATTGATGCAGCGATCGAGTGCTCGATCCCGTTCGGACCGACAGCCAATCTAAATCGTAGAGAGAGGTATCGATGGCTCATCGCATTCGTCTTCGCAAACCGTGGACACGTCGCGAACATTGGGTGAACCCAACGGAAGATACGAATGGGGATTCGCCTCCCGCTGATGATGAGGTGCGTACACAGCAGGTCGATGTTCCTGACAATGAAAACGATTCGAGCGATGGACGCGAGGTCGCGCGTGAGAGGCTCGGGCACGTCTGCTATCTGAGGCGATTCAATTCTCCTACCGGTATTGAGACGGCGGCGCGTGTTGAGCTGGAAATCGGCGAAGTCAGCGGGCGGCTGGATGATGTGCGAATCAACTCGCAGTCGCTGTCTGCGATTGAATCGTGTGACGGCGGTAGTCGATTCGACTTGACCGATTGTTTGTCACGCCACAACGAGTTGGAAATCCAAATTTGTGGGGAGGGGGCCACGCCGAGGCTGTTGGGGGCGGTCAACCTGTGGATCATCGAGACCGAATAAACGCTTGCTTAGAATAGGCGTTTGTTCAGG
>NZ_ANOH01000131.1 GCF_000346505.1 Aporhodopirellula sallentina SM41 | reverse complement strand
CGACATGCTGGGAGTCGGTGTTCGCCGCATTATCAGTTTGAGCGAGAAGGTTCATGAGCGGATGGTTTTCAAAGTGGTGATGGTGAAATGGTGAACAGGATGGATGCGTCGGATTGCTGATGCGGTGCGAATCGTTTTGATCCGCTGGCGTTTGTGTGTGACCCTATTTGCCGCCGCCCCAGGAGCCGCCGTAGCCGCGACCGCCGTAGGATCCGGACCCGCCGGAATTGAGGAAGCCCGTGTCGATCGCACGCCAACCGCGTGCCGTTGCGATACTGAACCAAAGGCAGATCAGCACGCCGATAATCAAATAAACTCGAAGCAGTCGCATTTCAATTGTCCGAGGCGTAAGGGCTGTAGTCGCTGTCTTTCCAGCGTTGGACTTCGAAATTGTATTTGTATAGCAGGATCGCAGCAGGCATGATCGAGATGAAAATCATCGCATAGAACCACATCCAAGGGTCCGGTCCGAGTTGCGACGTCAAACCGAAAATCGATTTTCCAAATAGATGAATCACCGTGATGAATGTGACGAATCCACACCACGATAACCACACGCCGAAGTGGATCGGAGGCGACGGTTGGATCACCCCGACTCCCCATGGACGGACGATGTTCTTCACTCCGAACGCTTCCTCGATTTCGTCTGTGGTGAGGTAGACGCCTTTGGAAGCGATCAGCTCTTCGGCATTGCCGGTTTGTGAATGTTCGAAAGAAAGCATGTACGGTGGGCTGATGTAGTCTTTGGTGCTTACCTCATCGCCCTGATTCACCTGCCAGTAAAACTCGCCCATGCAGGATCGGACATAAGCCGTGCCGCGATCGTACAGCCGATACGTCCGTCCGTCGTAGGTTCGTTTGTTGTATCCGGTATTGATTTGACTCGGTGGAACCGGTTCGGCGAAGGACCAGTGACGATCGTTTTCAACGAGCCAACGGAATCCGATTTCGGGATTGTGTAGCAGGTATTCACGCCATGGGTACGTCGTGCCTTGATACAAGGCGTAGCGTTCGAGGAATCCGATTACCGTGAACTCATGATCGCTGACTTTATCGGGGCATTTGAATCGGCCGACCGATCCTAATGGGATCTCAGGATGCAGTTGGCGTCTGTCGATGATGTTGAGGATTTTGAGTTTGCCTTGCTCAGCATCGAGCATCGCTCCACAGTTCGGGCAGCCGACCCGCATCGTTTGGTCAGGTGTTCGCAGATCCAGCGGCCCGCCGCACTGCGGGCAATTCAAACTGAGTATTGCGACTCGTTTCGGCGCGTCTTCTTCGGCAGTGACGACCGCCGGAGGGTCGAGATTGAGTTCCTCGAGTGCGATGGTTTTGCCAACCGACAATTGCTTCTTTGCGTCGGTGTCTTCGGAGTCATATTCAAAGGTTGCAAACCACCCCTCGTTGCCTTGCAGGTCGGCGTAGATATGGTCGTCGCCGGGACGGAAATTCCATGGGATCTCGCCCTGAGCGGCGAACGAGGTGGCGACACCTTTCTCGCTGACGACGAGTTCGTTGTCGCCCAACGAAATCTCCTCGCCGACGCGGAGTTCGTTGAAGTCGGGGACATGCATTTTTTTGCGGATCGGTCGCGGGAACGTCAGGTGCAATTGTCCCTGGGCATCGGCTAGCCAAGCCATCTTGTCGCCCGGCAAACGCAGGTACCATTCGTCCCAGTAGCCGCCAGCGGCGTGTTGATATTGAACCCGTCCGATGCATTCAAACGGTTTCCCGCGATAGTGGCCGGTCGAACCGAGGTGCATGACCGAGTTGGTTTCGACGAGTTCGGCCACTTTGCCGATCAACTCAATGTCACGGTCGTTGCGAGCGATCGCACTGTGGCAAAAATCGCAGACGGTCACCATGGTTGCGTCGAAACGAAACTCGACGGGCCCACCACAGTTCGGGCAAGCACCGCCTTTCTTTTTAAGCGAACGAGCGCCGATCACTGCAACGCCTCCATGACCGAGGCGTTGTCGGATTTGCGTTCAGCATCGTGATGCCACGTCCCTCGTTGGAGCACTCGGATGCAAACGTGGTCAGCACCGAGGCTCTTTCCGAGTTCCACTTTCCACGGCCACTCCGCTTCATCGCGGCAGCACACAAAGTTGAATGTCGCCAGACCGTGCTCGGGGTACGTGTGGACGGCCAAGTGCGATTCGCTGAGAAGGTACAGCATCGTTACGCCGTGCGGGGCCGCGAATCGATGCGAGGCCGGATCGCCGATGACTGTCAATGCGAGTGAGTCGACAACACGTCTGCAAATCGATCCGATGGTTTCGAGCGACTGCAGCTTTTTAGGATCACAACCGCTGGCATCGACTACCCACTGAGTGCCGACAGAGACGAGCGGTGTGCCGGCGGCAGCGAGAGGCAACGATTGGTTTGAAACGAGACGCTCAGGCATGTCCTAGCTGTTCCCCATAAGAGTCCACGTTTTGAATGTTCGCCGGCAGGGATCTAGTTTTACCCGATCGGGGGTCGGGTCGAAAGATCGCAACTGGTCGGTGACGGGGCCGTGCGAAACACCGCGACGATGAGGCCGTTGCGATGCGGCCGCGACGATGAGACCGCCGCGATGGCGAGAGGCCGCAATGGTGAGTGGTAGGAAAAACTCTATGATGGTCAACTCAAAACTGAAACATCGCCGACATTGTCTGATCACCGGCCTATTTGTTCCATCACCGGACCTTCCCCATGCCCAACCAACTCGCTGAATCACTCAGCCCTTATCTACTGCAGCATCAAGACAATCCGGTTGATTGGATGCCGTGGGGTGACGAAGCCTTTGCGGCCGCACGTGCTCGCGACGTGCCCGTGTTTTTGTCGATCGGGTACGCGGCCTGCCATTGGTGCCACGTCATGGCCCATGAGAGTTTCGAAAACGAGCAGGTTGGCGAGTTTCTCAACAAACACTTTGTTTGCATCAAGGTGGACCGCGAGGAGCGTCCCGATCTCGATCAGGTTTACATGAACGCGGTGCAGTTAATGATCGGTCATGGTGGATGGCCAATGAGTGTGTTTTTGGACCATGAAGGCAGGCCGTTCTACGCGGGAACGTACTGGCCCGTATTGCCTCACGGGGGTATGCCGAGTTTTCCGCAGGTTCTCGACGCGTTGGTCGATGCATGGGCGAACCGCCGCGAGGATATCGCCAGTCACGCCGGTGAGATAACCGAGAGCCTGCAAAAGCTAGCGGTCGGTACCGATGCGACCGCGAAAGACACGCCCGGAGCGGACCGGGTCGGTGTGGCGATTGAACTGGTTTTGAAAACGTTGGACACGAAATGGGGCGGCTTTGGCGATGCCCCCAAATTTCCTCACGCGACGGACCTCGATCTGATGTTGAGGGTGGCTGCCCGAACGGAGGATCGTCGTTTGATCGAGGCGGTTGAGTTGACGCTCGACAAAATGGCGGCGGGCGGGATTCGCGATCACATCGGCGGTGGTTTCTCTCGGTACAGTGTCGACGCAAAGTGGTTGGTGCCGCATTTCGAGAAAATGCTCTACGACAACGGGCTGCTCGCGGAGGTGTACACGCGGGCGATGCAGGTCAGCGGGAACGAACGCCACGGTGAAGTCGCCGCAGAGATCTTGGATTACCTTCAACGCGACATGTTGGACGAGGCCGGCGGGGTTCACTGCAGCGAAGACGCCGACAGTGAAGGCGTCGAGGGCAAATTCTATGTTTGGAAGCCGGCCGAAGTGGAGCAGGTTCTCGGTGCGGAACGGGGAGCCCGTTTTTGCCGCGTCTATGACATCACCGAGGAAGGAAACTTCGAAAGGGCGTCGATTCCCAATTTGCCACAACCGTTAACGCATTGGGCAGGAGTGTTGTCTGTCCCATTGAGCGACCTGCGGGAAGAACTCGCTGCGGATCGCGAGCAACTGCGAATCGCCCGCGAAAAACGAGTGAGGCCGCAGCGGGACGATAAAATTGTTGTCGCATGGAATGCCCTGGCGGTTCGGGCGTTTTGCGTTGCCAGCGTCGTGATGCGACGTGATGACTATCTCGAAACCGCAAAACGAGCCGCTGGCTTTGTTTTGGAAAAGATGCGAGACCCCGAGGGTCGACTGCTGCATGTGTACCGTCAGGGCACCGCCCACGGGGATGCGTTTGTCGATGATCATGCTCTGCTCGCCGATGCATTGGTGAGCTTGTATGAGGCGACCGGCGAGGAACGTTGGTTGGTCGATGCGGTTGCGCTCGCGGGCGATTTGGTCGAGCGTTTTATGGACCGCGAGGATGGCGGGTTTTACTACACCGCGAGTGATTCCGATCCGCTGCTCACTCGCAACAAAGATTGGCACGACGGTTCGCTCGTCAGCGGGAATGCGTCGGCTGCGATGGTTTGTTTGAAACTCGCTCGAATCACGGGCGAATCCAAATGGCTCGATGCGGTGAACCACACGCTGCGGTGCGGCGAGGCGGTGATCCGTACTCAGACCCGCGCCTGTGCCGCTCTCATCAGCGTCATCGACGAGCTGTACCATGACAACGGCGAGTGGGTGATCGCGTTGAACGACAGTGGGTCTGCGGTCGATGTGGCGCGGCGGATGCTGGGCTCCTATCACCCGGCTACCACGCTCGTGTGGGCGACACCTTCGTCGTCGCATGATGGCGCCGGTACCCAGGCGGCATCGCCGGTGGGCAAGGAATTGCTCGACGGCAAGCAAGCACTCGGAGAGTCGTTTACCGTTTATCGATGTCGCGACTTTCATTGCGAGTCACCGGAGGTCGATCCGTGATTGTGCGCAACGAGATGCTAGGTTAGTGTTGGTACGCGTTCGAACGCGAGAAGTGTTGCAATGAGGCGACACGAAAGAACACGCGTGCTTGGCAGCCGAATCGAGATTATCCCCATGGCCATTATTCGTCCTTTCCAAAACTGCGACCTTCCGGGAGTCTTCGAAGTTTGGATTCGGCACTGGCAGGCAGCACGCCAAACTCCTCCGGTGAGCGTTTCAATTTTGGAACGCGCCTTGATGTCGAGGAACTTCTTCGATCCGGCGACGTTGATGGTGGGGCTCGCCGATGGTCAGGTGATCGCGTGGGCACACTGGTTTCTCGATGAGTCCGATGGTGAGGTAGCCGGCGACGAGAGCGAAGCTGCCGATACCGAGCAAACGCCTTCGTCGGCTACGATCGCCGCTCTCTGTTTTGCCGACGAGCCGGGGCTCGCGATCTGCGACCAATTGCTCAAGGCGGTTGAAGAAAACTTGAGAGAGGTTGGCGTTACTGAGGTCCGCGTCGGAACCGTCCGTGACGGATACAACGGGTACGCAGGACTCGCGCCGATCGGGCACGGCATTGGGGTGCCGGTTTCGGATGCTCGCACCGGTTCGTTGCTTTCACGCAGCGGATATACCGTGGACCGCACGATTGATCGGATGGTCGTTCAAACCTCGACCTACCGTCCGCCTATGAACCGATCGTTCTTGCAACTGCGTCGCAGCACACGTTTGGATCACGTTCCGGTCCTGCCGGCGGACTCACGGGTGGCCGCCGCGATGAGTCATTTCGACATTGAATCGCACTCGCTCGTCGATCACCAACAGCAGCAATCGCTTGCGACCTGCGGATTGTGGATGGGTGACCCCGAAGTCCAGGTCATGGAAAGTTCCAAGGCGATCCTATCGCTGACGCACCTCGAGGCCCATCGATACGACGGGATGCCCGTGAAGATTGATCCGGGCGTTGAAATGGGGACGGAGGCGTGCGAGCTTACCGCCGAGCAACAGTTTTTGATCTCGACGTTGGTGCAGTCGCTCTCGAATCGTCAAATTTTCTCGGTCGAAACGGCCGTCGACTGTGATGACCGAAAGCTGCAAACGCAGCTCAAAGACCTCAAATTTGAGTCGGCCGAACAGGGCAAACAGTGGCTCAAGAGCCTTTCGTAGGCTGTTGCAGTTTCTCGAATCGGCCGGCGGCGTTTTCGTGTTCGCCTATTCGTCGCTCTCGGTGAAGTTCGCGTTGGTGCTCACGTTTTGGATGTCATCGTGATCGTCGAGAGCCTCGAGCAGCGACATCACTTTGCCGGAAACCGAGCTGTCGAGGTCAACGTTGGTTGAGGCGATTTGAGTGATCTCGTTGACGTCGGCTTTCAGTTCGGCCGCGTCGAATGCATCGGACAAAGCGTCGTAACTGTCGGGAGGGCAGGTGACCTGAATTTGTCCGTCGTCGTCTGCCTCGACGTCTTCGCCACCGTTTTCGAGTGCGATCTCTGTCACGCTTTCTTCATCGGTTCCGGACGGGAAGATGAAGAGTCCTTTGCGTTCAAACAGATAGGACACGCATCCGGTTTTGCCGAGTTCGCCGCCGTGTTTGCCGAACAGGGTTCTCAGTTCAGGCGTGGTGCGATTGCGGTTATCGGTGAGTGCCGAGCACATGACGGCAACGCCACCGGGACCGTATCCTTCGTAGAGCACTTCTTCAACGGCATCGCCACCGAGTTCGCCAGTCCCACGTTTGATGGCCCGTTCGATGTTGTCTTTCGGCATCGAGACGGCTTTGGCGT
The DNA here is from genome assembly GCF_000346505.1 of Aporhodopirellula sallentina SM41. Taxonomy (GTDB): domain Bacteria; phylum Planctomycetota; class Planctomycetia; order Pirellulales; family Pirellulaceae; genus Rhodopirellula; species Rhodopirellula sallentina. Next base: position 214 of record NZ_ANOH01000131.1, on the reverse strand, counting down.
CGTCGATCGCTTTGCGGAGGCGAATGTTGGCGGATGGATCTCCGCCGCCTGTTTTCGCGGCCACGATGATCGCTTTACTGAGCTTGCTCCATTGCTTCCCGCGGGCCGCGTCGACACGACCTTTACGGTGTTGGATGTTGGCCCATTTGGAATGCCCTGCCATTTCCGTAATTTCCTTTGTTGAGAAAAGCTCTAGTAATCCGACCCAGCTGGG
>NZ_ANOH01000130.1 GCF_000346505.1 Aporhodopirellula sallentina SM41 | reverse complement strand
CTGAGTTAGTATGTCGGGCGTTGTATCGTCAGGAGCCAGCGAATAAACCATCTCGCCCGGCAAGTCCTGCTGCCCCGGTTCGAAAAGCCCCATGTTGGCTTGAATCACACATCCCCAAACCACCGTTCCTGTTCGGAACAACTTTTTTTGAGCCGCTAGTGGTTGGCAGAGAGCATCCGACCTGGAGACCCAACGTGTCAGCCACGAAAATGCGACTTTCAGGTGCTGGAGTTCAGCACTGCCAAAGTCGCGAGGCGAGTTCCCAAATCGCTCCCGGCAATCGTCGAGCATTCCCTGCCAATTCGTTTGGTTCACGTTGCAACTAATTCTTTGATAGGGTTTCGATGAGCTCTTGATCCCCTTCGCTCAGCTTGGAAACAGGAACGGAGACTTCCCGGCCATCTTCTTTTCTTAGTGAAACGAACCCGTCTTTTGCGTCGACATACGTCGCCATCACTTTGAACTTACCAGATGCGTCACTCCACAACCGTGGTTCCTTCGCGGTGTTTCTGATTGCTTGTCGTTGTAACGTCTCCAGGTCCGACTTCGCGATGGCGAGATCTTCGCGGACCATTCGGTACTCTGTGTTCCAATTGTCCCATTTGACATCCAAAGTCCCGTCGCCATGGGTCGCCGTGACGGTCACGTAGTTCCACTTGCGTGCCCAGACCGCGCCCAACCGTGTCCCAACGACAATAGGGGCGTCATCCGAAACCACCACAGCACCGGGCGGCAAGGGAATCGAAATGGCATAGCGTTTGACCGGCCGCAACTCTTGAGGCGTTGCTCGCGGAGCCTCGCGGTTTGGGAACTCGCTCGAGTCATCTACTGACGGTTTAATTTCGCCGGAGTTGTCAACTGATGGCTCATCGTTCGATACCCCGGATGCCATCGAGCCCGACGTTTCACGGTTGGAAGAGTCAGGATTCGCTGGCTCCGTTGGGCGAGAGCGAAAACGGTCTCGCCTGTTTGGGTTGTACCGAGCGGAAGCATTCCCAGATATCGGCGGCTGATCTTCTTCGGATTTCACGTTGGCGGACGGGTACGAGTCCATCGCTGGATCCGATGAGTCAGCCGATGTCGTGATCGAGGCGTCAGGAACGTCGACTTCGTATTGATCCGCGTTTGCATCGGTTGTTGTTGGCGGAGATGGATTTTGAGATAGCGGCGACTGAGGTGATGCGGGATTCACCGACGCCGCTTGACGCCTATCGGACTTTCCTCCCATGGCAATGACAAAGATGCCCCCGCCGAGAATCAACGCCACGCCAATCCCCGCTGCAATGCCGCTTTTGTAAACGGGAATCGGTGGCTTCACATAGCCATACGCTGCCATCGAATCACGACGGTACCTCGCTTTGCCGGCTTCCGTTTGTTCCACAATGGCGTGGTAGATGGCATAGATGCCCAGTCCAGCGAGAACAGCGCCAATTAGGATCGGAAAGATCCAAGCGGCTACCTCGCTGTTCTGTTGACCAACCACTGAGCAGCTTTGAAGTAGGTTGTCAAACATGTGTGAACTCGGAAACGAAGTGTTTGGGCTCGGACGGCAAGACAGTTCACAAGATGACGCTGCAAGGCTGCCTGAGACTGATTCAAAACAGCATTTCGAATGAGTCATTGCCATCATTCGTCTGGACTCTCTACTTTGCGAAGGCGGATCGACAGCGATGCAGTGCCCGGATTCACCGAGCAGTACTTTCCCCAGACTGTGCCATGCGTGGGTACCTGTACGGTCTTATCCGGTCGCGTGGTCAGCACACGAACTCCACCGGTTGTCATTCAAACAGATGACATGCGACTCCCGGTTGGGCGGCGTAGACTCCATTGCCGACCGGTTGCGTCCATTCTAGCACCGTTTACCAACTGCCGCGATCAATCGCTGTGGTTTTGGCAAACGAAGCAACGTGCGACCGCGTCCACGCATGTCCACCCGCCCCAGACAAGGGATGTTACTCGAGTGCTTCGCCTCCTTCGAAATCTCAAACCTAACCGTACGACTCACACCACATCGCCAAGGCGTCGTGACACGGCTCGCGAGACCCCTGCACGCTGGTCTCATCAATCCCGCTGCCGCGGCCGCTGCGCCATGTTTCGACTGAGTCTTGTTGGCGTTTTTGGCTTGATCAGCTCACAGGTTCTGATCACTCACCGGGTTGCACACAGTGCCGAGCCGACGCCGATCTCCGCTGAGCGTCCCAACGTGGTCGTCTTCGTTGCCGACGACATGGGGTGGGGCGATTCAGGAACCTACGGGCATCCGTTGATCCGGACCCCGAATATGGACCGACTCGCTTCAGAAGGCATCAAGTTCACGCAGTGTTACTCGGCCTGCGGTGTTTGTTCTCCATCGCGATCGGCAA
>NZ_ANOH01000129.1 GCF_000346505.1 Aporhodopirellula sallentina SM41 | reverse complement strand
GATCTCGCCAGCCAATTCAATGACATCGAATCATTGAACTAGCCAACGCCTGCCCTCGGTCTTGGAAAGACCGAGCTACGTGGGTCAGCCGAATAGCCGTAAGGCCTCGGGTGGAAACGACAACCGAACATCCACACCCAACCCCCGAGTGCTTACGCACTTCGGCTCACGGGTTGGTTGCGGATCTTGATGCATCGGCCCCGCCTAAAATTTCCAGCGGTATTCCATTCGGGTTCCGTACACGTCCGGCAAATCGCCTCGCCAGCCGTGCATGACGTCGAATCGCAGCAGCGTTGCGTGCGAGATCGGGAACTGATAACGCGCCCCCAAACCGAATTGATCACCGTCGACAGCGGAATTCAAATTGCCATGCTCGGTCAGATACGAAGCTTCGAGCAACAATTGCCGGTCGAGTGAGTTGCCAATCAAGTCGATTCCGATCGATCCACCGGCGGTATCGGCTCCGGTCGGGTCGAGCGTCGCGAATCCGTTCACGCCGTCGGTGTCAAAGTTGATGCCTGTGTTCCGCAGGATCCCGCCGGCGTTGGCCGCGCGGGCAACCGATTGCGGCCGCCCCCATCCATAGAAGAAGTTCGCATAAGGAACCACCGTCAAAGGCGACGCCGTGATCCAACTGTTCTCAACCAGCAACAAACCGCCGTCCGCCGTCCGGTCGTCTTTCGCGAGATCCTGACCGGAGTTGATGATCACCCGAACCGAGTTGCTGATCCGGTCAAAGTACCGACGCGTGAAGCTCGCGGTCATGTTGTGATAACTTCTCGCCGAACTCGTCCGGTCTCTCACGAACGCATAACCGGCTTCGATGTATCCGCCGTAGGCTTCGATAAACCACGCATTGCCGAACAACTGTGCCGCGTGGTTGTCCTTCCCAAACGCGGCACTGTTGATCTGATCCACCGCCGCGAAAAACGTCACGTCGAAGTTCGCCCAGTTCAACAGCCGACTGTGTCGGGCCGGTAAAGCAAACGCGGCCCCGGTCACGGCGTCTTCCATCCAGACACCGTTCTGAAACAGCAACGGCACCAACCCGACCGTGAACGGCAACTCCATCGGTGACGACTGGTTATGGAAGCCGCCCCACATCGCCCCCAGGTCGCCTTCAAAGTACGCGGTCACAAAGTTCGGGTTCACGACGCTCTCGTAATCCAACTCGCCATCGACGAGTTTGACGCCCGAAACGTCCCCGCCACGATTCAGCGGCCCGATAAATCCGTGGAACCGTTCCGTATCGGTGATTCGGAAGTCCATGTCGAGATTCAACAAAGACGACCAGTTGTCGGTTCGCCCGGCCGCGTTGCGTCCCGCCGCGATCGCGGTTCGGTAATCACCGTAGAGATAAAACTGCGGCCGGACCATGTTGTACGGTCCAAAGCAATCGATGCCGCGTGGCGTGATCCCGTCGCCATAAAACAAACGCCCCCATTCGATCAACGGCCGCTGAGTCGGCACGGCCGCCTTTGAATCATAGACCCACTGAGAAGCATACGGGTTGTTGAAACCGCTATTGCTCGGCAGCGGCGTTGCGGAAAAGTCATTGATGGTGCAATCGAGTCGCTCGGCAATCGGCGACATGCCGGCTGCGTTCGCAAAGTCACCTGGCGTCTCGTTCGCGGACGCGAGATCCCCCACGGCAGGCAATCGTTTCGGAATCCCCGTCAGGGTTTGATCCTCGAGGGCACCCTCATCGATCCGGTTGCCTGTCCCCTTTCTAAACGCATCGTTGACTCCGATCAAATCCTCACCGAGACCTTGATCGAGCAAATCACCTGGATCAGAACTCGGCGTGCTGTCCGTCATCGGCAGACGTCTCGGCCGAGCCAACGCAACCCGATCGTCTTGTTGGAGCGTTTTTCGCGCAGCCGGTGTTTGGGAAACCGGTGCGTGTGGCACGGGTAGTCCGAGCCAATGTGGGTCCGCCATCGTTTCCGTGCCATGCAGATCAATGCGAACGCCGTTGGGCATCTCGACCTGCGCGACCACTTCCGCCGGAGTCGGTTGCCGGACGATGTTATCCGGCAAACCCGATTGATAAGCAGGCGATGTACCCACTGGCACTGAATCCACAGGCGATGTATTCACGATCGGCGCGTTGAGCATCCTCGCCGATGGCGTGGCCTGCAGCGGCCAATTTGCGTCGAAGGGCCAGTTGGCGTCGACCGACGGTCGTTCGAGCACCGATTGAGTGTGCTCAAAGACGTCCATCGGCGGCAGCGGTCGGGGGCTCAGTGTCGCCGCAGCCAACGATCGATCGGGTAAGTTTGTCGGCAACGGCAGGCTCAACCAATCCACGCCATCGGGCGATGACGTCGTGACTGCGTTAAAGGCGTCAATATTCAACGCCGGATTGATCGCGAATGCTTGCCGAGAGGAAACGACCAACGTTCCGGCGAGAATGGTCGACCGCAGCCAACGACGGCGGATGATCGCTCTCGCGGACCTCGGTTTCGAATGTGTGTTTCGGTTCAACATCTTATCGAACCTCAAATGTGAAGCTGGATCGGCAGATGTCGATCATGTTTTCGTTCATGCGACGCATCATGTCCGGCGTCGCTCCGACCATCCGCATGAAATACATCGGCTCGGTACGACTCCGCATCCGTACGCTCAAGCGGTACGTCCCTGGCATGCCAAACGCCGACGCGGGAATCGTGTACTTGGCGACCCGGTGATCCAACGGTGCGATGCTGTGCGCTTCCATCCGGATTCTCGGTGGGTGGTTGAGCACGCTGACGGGAACCGCTCCTGGTCGCAAGAAAACGAGTTGATCGATACTGAAGTTCAACGGCAACGCGGCTTCGCGGTCGGTTCCGTGTGCGTTGTTGATCAAGAATTTCGTTTGCAAATTGAATAACTGCTTGTCACGCGGCACGCGACCGGTCGCAACGTCGACGCTGTTCATGTCCGCGAGGTCTGCGTTCGTATCGAGATAACCGGTCTCCCAAACGCGGCGGCCGGACGGATCGATCAACGCAGCGTTGAGCCACAATTGCGGCTGGGCACCGAGCGATCCGGTCGGCAGGTTGTGGCCGTCGCTCACGTTGTCAACGCGGTAACCGATTTTGAGCGGTCGCCCGAGTTGCGGGGTGGTGTAAAAGATCGGATCACTGACCTGTGCCCCCGCCTCCAACGTCATCGCCGCTACGCCGCGTTTGGCGTGAACCTTGGCCAAGTTCTCTTCAATGATTTTCCGCGCGTCGATCCGGTCGTCGACTTCCTTCCACGGATCCGGGAAAACCATCCCCGGCGGAACGTTGTCTTCGAATTCCTTCGTTCCCCAACCGGCGCGGTCGTCGAACACCAACCAATCGCGCGGCGAATATTTCCTCGCCTTCGGATTGTGCGGGAAGATCCCTGGGTGCGCGATCGAGTAACCCGGTCCCCAGAACGTGTGATTGGAGTGCTTTTTCGGTTCACCGTATGGTTTACCGCTCAATTCCGCGACGTGACAGTGTTCGTAACCGAGAGCCTTGCCCGGAACGGCACCCATGTGGCAATCCTGACATGTGACACCACGCTTTGCCGCAGGCCCGGCCCGGTATTGACCGTGCACTACCTCCAACCAAATACCAGGGTGCACTGCGACTTGGTGACAGGAAACACAGATATCGGTTTTGGTCAGCGGTTCAAAGAAGTACGAACCGTTGTGAATCTTCTGGCCCGGACCGGTCTGCGACGGATCCGTTTTGAGTTTGTGCTTCTTCGCTTCGGCGAGCGCCGCATAAAGAGCCTGCCCGTTGCCTCCGCGGCCCACCGGCGCGTGAATGTCGCCCGGTTCGATCCGTCGGTCACCGTTGCTGCGGCCGTAATGTTCGTTGATGCGATGGCATGCCACACAGGTGACGCCTTCGCGAGCCACCGCGGGTTGGTCGAGCATGCTGACGGTGCGTGGAATTTCGAGCTGCGTCGCGACCGGGGAATGACAACGCATGCAGAACGAACCCACCGTGCCCTCCGTCAGTTCGGTGATCGTCTGTTCAAAACGATGAAACATCGGCGACACCGACGCGTACGCATGACTGCTGACGCTCCACTCTTCGTAGTGTTTCGGGTGGCACGCACGGCACGACTCCGCGGATGGATAAACCCCTTCGGTCCACAAACCAATATGCGGGTCAACGCCATCGTCCTTCTTCGCCGGCGACTTCGGATCGGGCTGTTTGATCTTCTCTTTCGCCCCAAGACCAGCGAGTGGATCAACGTCGTCTTGTTGTTCACCGCCACCGAGCAGGTCATCTCCTCCACCGAGCAGGTCGTCACCACCGGTGAGCAGGTCATCTCCACCGAGCAGGTCATCTTCGCCGCTGAGCAGATCATCTCCACCGAGCAGATCGTTTCCGCCGAGCAGATCGTTTCCGCCGAGCAGATCATCGCTCGGGCTGGCCAACAAATCGTCTTCCTTGTTCTCAACCGGCGCACTCGCCAATCGCCCCGCACCACCGAGCCGGGTCGGTTGGGGCCGTTCGCGATTCCCGTAGGGGCCACCCGCATCGACGGCCACTTGCCAAACGACCACAGCCGTCGGAAGACTGAGGATTGCCGAGAGAACGAACCCGCTGAGTTTCATGGGATGTTGTTTCATGGGAGTGGGCGATCAGCCGAATCGCAATCATGACCGCTGCGACCGTCATAACCGGACGTTTCGGAAACGTACTTCGACTTGATCGACCCGCCAGCGGGGCAGGCCATAGTACGATCCGAACAGAAGGCACCCCCGACCTAATCGTTAAAGTCAAACATCCCGAACGGCGGAATCAACAACTCGCCCGGCGTTTGGCTCATCCGATCAGTCAAAATCAGCGGTGGGAGTGGCGTAATGCAGCTCAAACGAGTGAAACCCACGCTCGTCCAAGAACGCCACGATCGCGGAAAGAGCCGCGGCTTGATCGGTCGCCCGATGGACGAACAAATCGAGTAGGACGTCGTCCGCCGCCCATTGTTGGGTGTTCCCATCTTCGACGCTTTGCTCGTCCATCATTTCCATCACCACGTCGCCCGTCATCACCTCACCGCTGACGTGGCACGCAAAGTGGTGACTGCGTTTGCCAGGATCAGAATACCCCAACAAATTCTGGTCGTTTTCGAGGTACTCATCCATGACCGGATATTCGAGGTCCTCGATTTCTTCGTACGCTTCGTCCGTGTCCAGTCCCGCCTGATCCATCGCACGAACTTTGATCGCGTGCTCCTCCAACGTCTTTTGATGATCGAGGTAATCACGCTGATATTGCTGATACATCCTGCCCAGCGTCGCCGGATCGCCTTCGAGCGTCGAGATGACTTCTTCGGTAAACCGCGTCTGCAACTCACGGGTCTTTTCCGCGTACGCCGCCGCGGCAACCGGGTCGTAATCGTCCTCCCGATTCGCCGCGTACATTTCCTTTCGTGCCTGCACCAACTCGTTATGCAGCTCCGGTGCGGACTCCTCGGTTATGCCGCTGATCAATTTCTTTAACACGTTGCGACATTCAATTTGTGTCGGCGTGGGCGCATCCATGGGCGACCATTTCGGCAGATACAAACGGTCTCCGGTGACGCCCGGCATTTGAAAGTACTCCGCCGCCACCGCTTCGGCTGTCTCGAGATCGCTCGCCACGGCTCGGATTTGCACGGTCCCATGCTGCATCCCGCTAATCACATGCACGATCGGTTGACCGGGAAGCGGCGAGTCGCGATCGCCATCGGCCGCGTCTCCCGTTCCTCGGGTCAGCGATGCGATCCATGTTTCCGCCGGATCGATCGGACGTAACAAATCACGCATCCGCTCACGAACCCCGGCAAACTCATCGAAGTCGTCCCACTCGGCGTCTTCCGACTCCATATCGAGTTCGTCGTCGGCCGCTCGATCGGCTTCTTCGACGACGTCCGCTTCGTTTGTCTTTTCCTTGGGAATCGTCGCAAACCAAACGTTGCCGAATCGGACATGCGTGTACCGTTGGAGATCTCCGGCATTGAGCCGCTGCACCGACTCGTCCAACTCTCGCACGCTGTCAAAACGTGCCACCGCGAGGAAGGAATCATCCACCGGTTCGGTCCCCAAGTGAAAACGGGAATCGTCCGCATCGAGCGGCACGACGTGCGGCGCCGCGTCGAACATGTCCAGGTCAAACACATCGCTGCGAAACAAGTCTCGCGCGACCAAGATCCCCATGCCACCGCCGATCGCCACCACGAACGCTCCGCCGTACAGACACCAAATCCCAATCGTCGCGAGCACGCCGGGAGGTCGCACGATCAACGACTCGTACATCTGAACGATCAATGCCGCCTTGTTCGCGGTCGGCGTCGTCGCGAGCGGCGTCGTTTGCATCTCGTCGTCGAGCAACCGTACCGCAGCGTCAGGGATCTCGTCACGTTCGGGTTGCGGCAACGGACGGTCTCGCAAACGGCGTATCAGTTTGGCAACCCGAAACGTTGTCGGCAGCGACAGGATCAACGGAATCGCGATGAACAGGATAAACCGACTGCCGGTGAAAGCACTGAAGGCGATCATCGCAGCGATCCCGAGCAACCTCGCCACCAACTCGAGGATCGGCGAACGACTGAACACTGTCAAATGCATGATCCATCCACCATCGAGCGGCATGATCGGCAACAGGTTTAACGTGTTGAGCAACAACCCCATCCCGCCGAGTTCCAACATCCAATCCTTTTCCCACGCGAGTCCACCAGCCATCACGGGCAGCGACACAATGATGCCGGGAACCGGACCGGCGAGATACACCAACGCCTTCTTCCAACCGGAGATGTTGAAGTGTCTGCCACTGACGGCCGCCCCGAGAAACGGGATGAAGAACATCTTCACATTGCGGTATCCAAACATCCGCATCGCGATGTAGTGACCGGCCTCGTGAAACAACAACACAACCACCAACATCGAGACCACCCAAGGATCCCACCACGCCACGCCAGCAGCAACGAACACTGCGAGCGAAACAAGCAAAACGATGAATTTGGTAAAGCCCCCAGTCGACTTGTTTTCGATCGCCCGGACCGCGGTGATTAGTTCCGACTTGCGAGAGCCATCAGGCGTCCACACCGAGCCTTCTTCATAGAAAGCACGCCCGTCGCCCGAGTTGTCGGAGTTACCGCTGTCGAAGTCGAATCCGTTTCCTCGGGGCTCATTCCCGTTTGTTGATGGCAAACCCGCCGAATGATTCGCAGGTAGGTTCTCGGAAAAATGCTTATCCGCGGAACGCTGGGCGACGAATTCGGGGCGCAGCCGAATGGTGGGCTGAAGGACGGGCCGGATTTCTTGCGATCGGTTCATGCCACCAAGCTAACCGAGCGTCACGGCCAAAACCAGCAAGCAAGCCAGCGTTTGCCTACATTCCAATGTCTGCCACCGGACGTCTGCAGGGACGTTGATCCCAAAAAAATGAGCCAAGTCAGCCGAACGGCCATAAGGCCTCGGGTGGAATCGCCAACCGATTCCCCAAACCCAACCCACCCAAAAACCCAGAGTGCTCACGCACTTCGGCTCACTAGCATAAAACCGCTTCCGTCGGGCTCGCCCCGGCGGAGCATCCAAGTTGCAGCTACCCGCAACCGGCAGACACATCAATCTCCGTCGGGCTTGCCCCGGCGGAATTCACGCATCCTCGCTGCGTCTCCAAACATCCAATTGCCGCAACGGCTCTACTATTTTGGTGACGCAGGATCTTTAACAAGATCCACTACAAAATCCGTGAGCCGAATGGCCGTAAGGCCTCGGGTGGAAACGCCAACCGATTCCCCAAACCCAACCCACCCAAAACCCCGAGTGCTCACGCACATTCGGCTCACTCGCAGGGGCGAGGTGCCACGTAGGTCCGCATCTCCGAGGCGGACAATCCACGATCAATCTCGCAAGCAAATTCAATGACATCGGACCATTGAACTAACCGACGCCTGTCCTCGGTCTTGGAAAGACCGAGCTACGTGGGTTCCGCCTCTATTTCGTTGCCGTTCCGTCTTTCTGGCTACCGTAGGGACGGGTGCTGATCACGCCTTCGACAGGGCTGCTCGCGGTGCCGTACAGTCGACGCGGGATCCGGCCTGCCAGCGCGGCGTGCCGGCCCGCCATCACACCGTACTTCATCGCCACCGCCATCCGCACCGGGTCTTTCGCGTGCGCGATCGCGGTGTTGAGCAACACACCGTCGGCACCGAGTTCCATCGCCACGGCGACGTCACTCGCGGTGCCGACACCCGCGTCAATAATCACGGGATAATCCGGGTCGTCCTCTTTGAGATACTCGAGAATGATCTTCAGGCTGTTCGGATTCAAGATTCCTTGACCGCTACCGATCGGACTGCCCGCCGGCATCACGCTCGCCGCGCCTGCCTTCTTCAAACGCACCGCCGTGACCGGACAGTCGCTCGTGTAGCACAGCACCGAGAAACCGTCCTCGGCGAGCTTCTCACAGGCGTGCACCGTTTCCGCGGGGTCAGGCAACAATGTTTTGGAATCGCCGAGCACTTCGAGTTTGACCCAATCGGCACCCGGATTGTCGAGCGTTCGCAAAATTTCTCGTCCCAAGCGAGCCGCGCGAATCGCGTCTGCCGCGGTGTAGCACCCCGCTGTGTTGGGCAACAACGTGTAACGCTTCGGATCGAGAAAATCCAAAATGTTCTGTCCGGTTTTGTCGTAGAGCCGTTCCCGACGGACCGCGACCGTCACACAGTCGCTGCCGGACGCCTCGAGCGAATCACGCATTTGATCCATCGTGTCGTAACGTCCCGTGCCAACGATCAAACGACTGTTCAGCGTGTGATTGCCGATACGCAGTGGCGAGTCTCCTGGCGTGATCGCAGATTCGTCGCCGTTTTCGTTCGGGTGCGAAACAGGGGCTGCCGTGGACATTGCATTTCTATGGGGCACGTGAAAACAAACACCGTCAGACGTCGTATCGGGCGTGATACGATCGAGACCTCGTTCGGCCGTCATTGTGACATCTCACGCGAAAAGCGGTAGTGTCGATCCGGTCCCCGCGCCAAAACGCCCGACCCAGCGACTCTGACGAGAAACTCGATCGCCCCCTCGCGATTTTACCGGGCGACCAGTTCGCCCGAACAGCGAGAGCATTTTGATAAGCGACGTGTTCGCATCTGCAGCCAAATTCGCCAGGATTCCATCCACCGACGTCTGGCGACATCGGCTACCTCATCTCGCAAACCACGCTGGCTCGATCACCCTGCCCACTGCGGCACGTTTTCGCCACGGTGCAGTTTCATCGATTCGATCTTTCGGTTCGTCGCCCGTAGGATCTCGATATCTAAGTTCCCAAGTTTGAACTGGTACCCCGAATCAGGGATCGCACCGATGTTGTACAGCACCCAACCGGCGATCGTCTCGTAGTCTTCACTCTCGGGTATGTCCCAGTGAATTTGTTCGTTCAGGTCATCAATCATCACCCGTCCGTCGACCTCGATCGTGTCGTCGTCGATGATCCGAATCCCGTATTCTTCTTCCTCGTCAGATTCGTCAACAATCTCGCCCACGATTTCTTCGAGCGCGTCCTCGATCGTGACCACGCCCGCGGTTTGTTGAAACTCGTCAACAACGATTGCCATGTGCGACCGGTTGTGCAGAAACTCTCGCAGCAAAGCCTCAACACTGCGGTCCTTCGGCACCGACCATGGTCGACGGCATAACTCGACAATCGGTTGATTGGGCAAACCGTCCGAAACTAAGAACGGCAACAAGTCCTTCACGAACAGAATTCCGACCACGTTATCAATGTTGCCTTCATAGACCGGATAACGAGTCCGTCCGCTCGCGATGATCTTTGTGAACGCGTCGTTCCAACTGCACTCCGCATCGATCGCTTCGACATCGCCACGCGGCGTCATGATATGACCGACCGTGTCTTCGTGCAGTTCCATCACGCCCTGGATCATCTCGCGGACGCCCGGCCCGAAGTACCCTTCGCGGGTTCCCGCCGCGACGATCGTACGAATCTCGTCCTCGAGCTGTTCCTCGTCTTCGTCTTCGGTTTCGAGTTTACCCGCCAACCGCCGTGTCATGATCGCGAGCACCTCGCCGGGCGCCTGCAGCGGTCGCATGAAGATCGACAACATCAACCAAAAGGGCCACGTGTAATACAACAGCGGCGCGGACGTGAATCGCGTCACCGCCGAAGGCACCCACAAATGCGTCAACATCATCAGTATCCCGGCCGCAACCGCCCAGGAAACCAGCACCTGCGTGGCTTCGCCGAAATGATCGATCACCGCGATCGTTCCGAACATCAGGAACATCACCGTTCCGATCATCCGCAGATAATCACTGCCGCGAATCGCGGCGTCTTGGTGATCGAGAACCGCGCCGAACCGGTCACGGTTTTTCTTCACACGACAGTAGATTTCAAACGAACGACCGGCAAACCCGTCGAGCAGTTCGACGCCGAGTCCGCCGACACTCCCGAGGAGAAATCCGAGTATCGTCCAGGCCACTGCGACCCAGATTGGCAATTCAATCATGGAAGGGGTTAGAGAAGAAAAGAAGAAAACAAGGAATCACGACGACGAAACAAAACAGACTCGACCGGCAACGTGCTAGCCACTCCTCAATCCTTCCATCGCCCGTCTTTCTGCGTTTCGCATTTCCTTTCGCGACTCGTCATCGGTGTCGTCGAATCCGACCAAATGCAGCGTCCCGTGCATCACGTACAACAACAGCTCCTCCGCAACCGACCATCCCGCGTCGGCCGCTTCGACCTCCGCGGTATCGATACTGACCACCAACTCGCCCTCGACCATCGGCGGTTGCAACTCGTACGGAAAGCTGATCACATCCGTCGGATAATCATGTTCGAGGAAATCGCGGTTGATCTTGTGGATCGTCGGATCATCGGTCACTCGCACACCGATGCGGCAATCCGAACATTCACCCACCGAGGCCGCGGAGCGGACCGCCTTCGCGATTGCCGTCGTCCCGAGCGGGAACTCCTCGGTCGAATGGTTCTGCAACTTTTCGCGGACCGCCGCGTCAATCGTAATTTCGATATCGCTCATTAAATCGGTCACGCGGATTGCTGCCCCGGATACTTCACGCGGGCGTGATAGATCGCCGTCAATGACTTCACGAGACTCTGACGCACCCGGTGCAACTGCGAAAACGTCAGCCCACATTCGTCGAACTGCCCATCACTGACTTTCTTTTGAGCGATCGCGTCGACCAGGTTGGAGATCCGCGCCGGTGTCGGATCGACCAACGTCCGGGACGCACTCTCGACCGTATCGGCCAACATCAACACAGCCGCCTCGAGAGTTTGCGGCTTCGGACCGGGGTACCGGAAATCTTTGTCGCTGACCGATTCACGGTTCGGGTCCTCTTCACTCCGCTTGGCCGCCTCGCGATAGAAGTACTCCACCAACGTCGTGCCGTGGTGTTGCAAAATGAAGTCGATGATCGGCCGCGGCAAATGGTGATTGCGGGCCAAGTCCGCGCCGTCTTTCACGTGAGCGATGATCACCAACGTGCTCATCGCCGGTTGTAATGAATCGTGTTGGTTGATCCCGGCACTTTGGTTCTCGATGAAGTACTCGGGTTTGAACATCTTGCCGATGTCGTGGAAGTACGCACCGACCCGGACGAGCAACCCGTTGGCGCCGATCGAATCGGCCGCGGCTTCGGCGATCGATGCGACGTTGATCGAGTGGTTGTAGGTCCCCGGTGCCCGCTGAGCCAAACGACGCAGCAACGGATGGCTCGCGTCGCCGAGTTCCAACAGCGAGAGGTCCGTTTGCACCCCGAACGCTTTTTCAACCAACGGCAACAATCCCGTCATCGCCAGCGACGAAACCAAAATACATAGCCCCGCCCAACCGGCCTCGCCGACCAAACCGGAAAGCACGCGTTGCAACGGCCCGCTGAGCAACATCGGCTCGAGCGAATCACCGGGTGCCCCTGAAGAAAGCGTTTGCCCCGATACGATCCCGACACCGATCGTCGTCGCCATCGTGATGAGCGCCGACAAAATACCCACCGTGATCAAGTGAGTGCGGCTACGAATGCGTCCGGTCAACAACGCACACGATGTGCACGCGGCAGCCATCACGACGAGGTTCGAGAGGTCCGCACCGAGTAACAACGTGACACTCAAACTCGCCCCCGCCATCACCAACAACGCAAAGTCGCGGCCGTAAACCACCGCCGCGATAATCGACGCGAGTACCAACGGCACCAACTCCGCACGCCACGCATCCCGCGACGCGTAGTAACTCAGCACGATCGTTGCGACGACCAACGTCAGCACCTTGGCGAGTTTCCAGTGATCGGTCACCAACGTTCGATCGTCGACAAACCAAACATAGGAACCGCACAGCAGATACAACGCGATAATCATCCCTGCGAACGCCGCCACGCGGGCGATCCGATCGAAGGGCTGCATCTCGTCGACCAACACCGACCATTCACTGCGCAGCAATTCGAGTTCACGCACACTGAGCGGTTTGCCCGCGTCGGCCAATTTCGACTGACCGGCGTAATACGTCATTTGCACCGTCTCGACCGCATCGGCCGCTTGGTCGCGAGCCTTCTGGCTGAGATCGTCGTCGTACTTCAGTGTCTCGTAGTTGGGCAGTTGATCGCGCAACCACTTCGCAATCATTTCCGCGGCGACCTGCCCTTCGTCCGACGGGTACCGGGTACGGAAATTCTCTTTCAGCTTCGTTCGCAACTCCCCGGCCGCTTCCGCAATCCGGACCTTGCTCAATTCCACCGGCACCGCCTCGTCGACCTGATCGCCTTGGAAAACACGGATCATCCGCTGTGATCCCTGCTCGGGCGAGTGCTGCGGCGCCTGCAAGACGCCGTTTCGATACAGCGGCATCATCGCTGACTCGACGACGCTGTCGAGTTCGGTCAGCTCGACGTCTTTGGCGAAGACACGTTTGAGCAACGCAAAACGCTCCGCCGGCGACTCATCGTCCGACAACGTTTCGCTGCCTTCGTAGAACTCCGTCAGCGCCTCTTTCTCTTTCTCGCCGAGTTGCTCGAACGACGACGCACCGAGCACCAAGAACAATCGGTTTCGCAGCGCCGCCCGCAATTGTTCGAGCCGTCCGGGCGTGTTGCGATACAGCGTCAAAACTTCGCGGCGTTTGCGTTCGCGTTGATCGTCTGTCGCCACGCGGTCAGGAACCTGGAACGTCACGCGGCTCATCAGATCCCGCGCCGGGATCGCACCCATGCGATACGAGAACGCCGGTTGCCACGTCCGACAGAGAGCCAACACGGCGATCGCCGCGATCAACGCGAAACCGAACCGGATCGCCAGATTGCCCTTGTCGCTCTTATCCCACCACGTCGCCCATTTCGGTTTTGGAATACCGAGCGACTCGATGCGTTCTTTACCCGCACGTTGTGTTTTTGCATTGCTCATGATGATCTCTCGAGCCCGCTCAGTGAGAACCGTCGGTACGTTTTTTCGGAGAACCGTTGGTCTTCTCCGGCGCATCGTTTGGTTGATCGCGACGTTCGGACGCTTCATACGCCTCCACGATCGCCTGCACCAAACGGTGACGAACAATGTCATGTGTCCCCAAACGGATCACGCTCACCCCGTCGATTCCGCTGAGACGATACAACGCGTCGTGCAAACCGCTCCGCACGCCGCGTGGCAAATCCAACTGTGTCGCATCGCCGCTGACAACCATCTTGCTCCGTTCCCCCATACGGGTCAGGAACATTTTCATCTGCGCGACCGTCGTGTTCTGTGCCTCGTCCAGAATAATGAACGCATCATTGAGCGTTCGCCCACGCATGTATGCCAACGGAATGATCTCAATCAGATCCTGTTCCATCAAACCACGAGCTTGGTCATAGTCGACCATCTCGCCGAGCGCGTCCATCAACGGACGCAGATACGGGTTCAGTTTGGCACGCAGGTCGCCGGGCAGAAAACCGAGGCTCTCGCCGGCTTCCACCGCCGGACGTACCAACACGATCTTGCGGACCTCGCCGGCCTTGTAGGCTTCCACCGCGGTGGCAACGGCCAGGTAAGTCTTGCCGCAACCGGCCGGTCCGGTCGCGAACGTCAAATCATGTGTTCGAATCGAGTCGACGTACTTCGCTTGACCGGGCGTCCGCGGAGTGATTTTTCGCCCGGCGTGTTGGATGTTGATCGTCTCGCTGCTCGGCCGGGCCGCCGGACGACCGCTTTCGATTACCGCACCTTCTTCGGTAGCCGCGGTTTCGACGTCGCCGATCGACAATTCTTTTTTCTCTCGCGCGATCACGCGCAACCGCTCGATCACGCGCGACGCCGCACCGACCTTGGACTCTTCTCCCGCCACCCGAACGCGGCCATCGCGGTGGGTGATATCAACTCCGAATAGGCGGCGGAGTTTGCGAACGTGTTGGTCTCGTGGACCGAACAACATCAAGACTTCGTCGGGCCCTGCCGTTGAAATCGTGGCTTCGCTCATGACTGGTTTCACAGGACGACCACGACGGGGCAATTAGGAACGTTGATCAGACGACTCTCGTTTCGAGGAAAAAGCACAAATCACCGGGGACACCATCGGCGTGATTCTAAACGACAATAGAAAGTCCCGGCATGTTCGATTGAAAGTTAACCGGCATTTTATTGCAACCCGCAGGCGGGGTCACGCCACGGCCGCAAAACATAGAAAAGCTGGCAAAGACGCGAAAATCAGGCTATCCGTCACGTCCCACACGCCCCCCAATCCCGGTAACAAATTCCCGGAATCTTTCGCCCCGCACGCCCGTTTGACCAGCGATTCCGCCAAATCCCCGACCATCCCGAAAACCGCCAAAAGCGGCCCGAGAACGAACGCCAAACTCAACGGAGGAGCACTTCCCTCACCGGCAATGGCGGGAAAAAGATACGCGATGCAGCCAGCGGCGACCAGTGTCGAAACGACAACGCCCCCGACCGATCCCTCCCAAGTCTTCCCGGGACTCAGCCGCGGAATCAACTTGGTCCGCCCAATCGATTTGCCCGTGAAGTACGCCCCGGCGTCGGAAAACTTGGTGACCGCGATCATGGTCAAAAGCGCCGCCATCCCCCAATTGCTCGCCGTCGCGTCGCCGATGTCGGCCTCACCGAGTCCGCGGAGCACGACCAGCAAACTCATCGGCAAACCGACATAAGTCGCCGTGAACATGCTCGCCACCAAACGCCGCAGCACCCCGGAAGGATCCGAACCGACGGAGTAGTCTTTCATCTCGTCGAGGAAAAACATCATCGCCGCGAAAATGGTCGCCAACACGATCCAACCCATCTGACCGATTGGGCAATTGGCGGGGTACGCCGAAACGGTGTCCGGCTTCCCAGCCGCCAACGTGTTCCAAACGACGGGCACGTACGGCGACAAAACGATCAATGCCGTCGCCGAAAGAATCACACCGCGGTGAACAGGAAAGCCGACTCGCAAGAACATCCCGCAAAGATCCAACGCCGTTCCCAACGCAAAGAACAACAGCAGCGGAAACAGGTACAAACCCGCTGCACCGGGGACCGAGAAGTTCGCATCCGCGTAGAGAGACGCTACCGCGATAGAAATCAAAACGCCGCTGGTTCGAAGTCGATCGAAAAGCAAAGGGAACTGCGGGGATTAAAGGAAACCAAACCCCGCGACCAATCGCGGGAAGACCGAAACGCAAAACCAACCGTAGCGGATCGTGAAAAAGATCCAACGCACTCTCAACGAGCAACGCTCAAGAAAAAAGGCTCAACCTCGGAAGTTGAGATCCTATCCGAAGACCTCGGCAGTTTGACCGACCGGTGAGAACTTCACCTACCGGCGAGAACTCGCCCCGGTTGCCTCACGGGAACCGCGGCTGACGCGGATCGGCTGATGAATTTTCGGATAGGTTCTGATCAACTTCACAACGCAGAGCCCGCATCACCCTTCTCCCCGCACGTCGCGAGGGAGAAGAGCATTACTTTGCGGTCACGACCGTTACAGCCGCGAATCCGCGCCGGTGGACTAGCCGAGCAGATCGTTGATCGCGGCCAACGCCTTGTCGTAGTCGGGTTCCTGCGTGACTTCCGAGACGACTTCTTTGTAGACGACCTTGCCATCGGCATCGAGAACGATCACGGCGCGGCTGAGCAGTTTCAGCTCTTCGATCTCGACACCGTAGTCTTCGCCAAACTCATGCGTTTGGTAATCGCTCGCGGTCCGCATGTCGACGCTCTCGGCGCCACAGAAACGGGCCTGCGCGAACGGCAAGTCACGACTGACGGTAACCGCGTTGATTTTATCGCCGAGTTCACCGAGTTTTTCGTTGAACGTCTTCGTTTGAACGGCACAGGTTGGTGTGTCCAGGCTAGGCACGACGCTCAGAATCGTCGGTTTGCCTTTGACGTCCGCCAGGGTGAGTTCCTTCAAACCTTCATGGGCGTAGTGCAGTTTGAATTCCGGTGCGGCTTGGCCGATCGCCAGATCGCTGCCGGCCAAGGTCATCGGGTTGCCTTTGAATGTGATCACTCCGCTCTGACTCATCAGAATCGACTCTCGTGTACGTGTGTTGATGCGTGGGTTTACTCGAACAAATCCGAGCGATCATCTCGCTCAGATGGCCAGAGTATGGCTGTCCGAGCGGAGATCGGGAAGCGGGCGGCTGATCCGGCGTAATCTCGCCACACGGGTTTCCAAACTCGGGTGCAACCAACTGAATTTTCGCGATGACGGGTGATCCGCCGTCACACGAATCAGCGCGTCCGCCATCAGTTCCGCGGCCATCTCGCGAGTCATCGGCGGCTCAACGGGATCAGATGACTCCGCATTGCCGTCTGCCGCGACGCCTGACTGTATCGGCTTGTCCCGCGATGCGTCGCACGCACGGACCGCAAGCCGGCACGCCGTCGCGTCCGCATCGAGCTCCGACAGGTGACTTACCGTCCCCAAAACCACCACCGTCGTGATCAACCCCAATGCACCGCCAACGGCCGCCCCCATCGAGGCGTCGAGCCACTCGTGATCGATCAACATCGAACTCGACCAACTCGAAACAAACCACGCCGGCAGTATCGCTGCCATCCGAATCGGAACATGAAACCGCTTCACGTGAGCGATCTCATGCATGACCACCATCAACCGCTGACCGCGTGGCAATTCATCGAGCAATCGATCCGACAACAACAGCAGTCGTCCCGGACGAACGATCCCTGCAACCAACGCGTTGAGCATCCGTCCTCCGGTGTTCCACCTCGCTGCTTGCATTCCAAAGTATCGATGCGTGGAAATCCCGCATCGTCGCAGCCAACTTTCGACCTCCGCGCGCGGACCGTCCGCCAACCGTTCGGTGTTGGCCACCCACCGCACGATGTAAGGAAGCGATACGGCTACCAGGAACACGCCAACGCCGATCAATGCCCAAACCGAAATCTCGAGATAATCGCTCTGCAGCAATTCCGAATCGGCCATGTATTCGGTCTGGACTTTTGCGGCGATGTCACCGAGGGCCAAAAACAACATCGTCGGCAAAATCAGCCATGCCGGGCCGCTGCGCATCATCTGCAACATCGATCCGGCGTATTTCTTGATCGACTTTTCTTGCACACCGATGATCGCCGCGAACCAGTACTCGGCCGACCAGGTGGCGACTAACAACGTGATGCCGGGGGCGAGCAAACCGATCGACTGCAATGCCATGCTCTCGGAAAGATACGGCTGAACCCGCAACCACGCCGACAACGAAAACCCGTAGTGACACAGCAGCGTGATCGGCAGAGCGAACCACCGAAACGTTTCCATCTGCATCCGCAAATAATCGACCGCGTCACCGTATGACAATGCCCCGCGTACCACCTGCCGTGCGAGCATCCGGGCGGCGATGTGAGCGAGCAACACCCACCCCGACACCATCAACACACTGGCGAAAACGGCTCGCACCGACGGTTCGGCAACCGCAGGAGAGGAACCGCAAAGCAGCGAGACAATGACCAGCAAAAAGATGTAGAGCGTCAAGGGCTTTCTCACTCGGTGCGTAACGAATCCAGCCCATCGCTGACCCGAAATCGATTCCCGATCCCGAGCCCAACCGGCCACAAACATCCATCAAAGCCGACGAATCCGTTCCGTGAAGCCTCTCCGTAGCAAAAAACAACGATTCCCATTCCCCAAGGACCGAATGCAACGATCAT
>NZ_ANOH01000128.1 GCF_000346505.1 Aporhodopirellula sallentina SM41 | reverse complement strand
CGCCGCGGGGATCGGGATCGGTTGATACTTGGCGATGAACTTGTGCAGGTCGATGCCCGGCACGTATTCCATCGAAAAGACCAGCTGGGTCGGCAAGGGGACTTGCTGGTACGCCGTGGCGATCGACGGATGGTTCAACTTTCCAATCGCCTTCATCTCAGTCACGAAACGCTTCCGAGCCGATTCGCGTTTGACCATTTGCGAGTTGAGTACCTTCAAGACTTCGGGTCGGTCCATCGGCAGATACTTCGCCAAGTACACGACCCCCATCCCACCTCGGCCGAGTTCCTTCAAGATGCGGTAATCGCCAGACTCGGATAACTCCTTGGGTACACCCTTGATGCGGCGAGTGCCTCCGGTTGAAGGCTTGGGTGCGACTGAAGCCTGAGGAGACTCTGCGACGGGACTATCCTTGTCACTGGCCTGAATTTTTGATGCGATCTCTCGGACTCGGTCGAGCATTCCATCGCTTGAAATTGCTGCTAGCCGCTCTTGAAGTTCGGGCGACTGCTCGATGGCGACGGCAATCTTCGATTCGGTTCTTGAATTGAACCGCCCCTCTGCGAA
>NZ_ANOH01000127.1 GCF_000346505.1 Aporhodopirellula sallentina SM41 | reverse complement strand
AATTGGACCGTTCGTGTTCACTGAAGGTGCGAGTGGCTCGTTGCACCCTGACAAGAGTGCAATCAAAGCGAACGGGATACAGTTGCGTACGAGGCGAAACATTGGTCGGTCGGGTAACGTCGGAATTCACCAAGCACGGGCGTAAGATTCTACCATTCTAATCAAAGCTGACTCCCGTGCTTTGGTGCAATTCATTGTTCTGCCCTTTCTCCCGCCATATCGGAAACCAGAGCCGATGCAGGAAACAGTTCCACGCCACAAGTGTTTGTGGCGCAATCGTGTTGCTCGCACCAGTCCCACAGCTGAATAATCGCTTCGGTGCCAAAATCACCGTGTTGAGCAAACATGATTCGATCATTTCCCAGTTCATCACGCAATTGGACCCTCAGCGATGCAATCGCGTCGGAAGCAGCCTGATGATCCATGGATTCTCCAAAAATTCGGAGCGTGGATGCACCGTCCGGCTGGACCAGTATCGTCGAGCAGATAGTTCTTTCAAAAAGCGGGTCCAGCCAGGTCACGCTACCCAACCACGATGGTCGCTGGGTATCGGTGGAGACATGCACATCGCGGCGTTGCAAACGATGAATCGCGCGGTATCGTGCAATCACCGGAGTGACAGTGATAGAGCATACGATCGCGATGGCAGCAACGATGGCTAGCAACGAGCGAATCCGGAATTGACGCAGACGCTTCATTTATCTGGCAGAACG
>NZ_ANOH01000126.1 GCF_000346505.1 Aporhodopirellula sallentina SM41 | reverse complement strand
TGTCGCTCGGTCTTTCGCGGTCGTCACTTCACGGCTCGGGAAACCGTCAGTCGTAAAAATCGACATCCCGAGAGCCCAGGCAACGTGGGGCTGGCCATTAAAAAAGCCCGACCGGGGAATCCGATCGGGCTTTTCGCTAGGTTGCTAACAAGAGTTTGAACTCAAACTCAGGAGTCGTCGCCACCGGTTGGGAAGAGAGGGCCGGCACTTCCGAGACCACCTTTGAGGTTGCCTTCGTCGAGCGTCGCAGGCACGCCGGACTCGGCGGCTTCTGCGGCAGCGGCTGACTTCTCTTGCTCTTCGCTCCAATCGACTCGTTTGAGCGACAGACCGATTTTGCGTTCGTCGGTATCGACGCGAAGCACTTTGACTTCGATCTCGTCACCGACTTTGACGACTTCTTCAGGGTCATCGACTTTGTGCTCAGCCAACTCGCTGACGTGAAGAAGACCTTCGAGGCCGTCTTCGAGGCCGATAAAGACACCGAAGTTAGTGATCTTGGTGACTTCACCTTTGACCAATTGGCCAGGCTGATACTTGTCTGGAATGTCGCCATCCCATGGGTCGTTGTCGAGTTGTTTCAGACCGAGAGCGATCCGGCGACGTTGTTCGTCGACACTGAGGATCCGGCACTCGAGTTCTTGGCCCTTCTCGAGCACTTCGCTCGGGTGAGCGATCTTGCGGGTCCACGACATGTCGCTGACGTGCAACAGTCCGTCGATGCCTTCTTCGAGTTCGATGAACGCACCGTAGTTGGTGAGGTTACGCACCTTGCCGGTAACGTCCTTGCCTTCTGGGTACTTCTCGAGGACTTCGTCCCATGGGTTCTTCAGCGTTTGCTTCATACCGAGCGAAAGCTGCTGGCCTTCTGGGTCGACGCCGAGGATCATGACCTCGATCTTGTCGCCAATGTTGACCAACTCGCTCGGGTGATTGACTCGTTTGGTCCAGCTCATTTCGCTGATGTGGACGAGACCTTCGATGCCCGGTTCGAGTTTGACGAACGCACCGTAGCTCATCACGTTGACGACTTCGCCAGGGTGACGCGACTCGACAGGGTACTTCGTTTCGATGTTTTCCCACGGGTTGCGATCCTTCTGCTTCAAACCGAGAGCGATTTTTTGCTTCTCGCGATCGATGTGCAGAACCTTGACTTCGATTTCTTGGTCGATCGAAACCATTTCGGTTGGGTGACCGATTCGTTCCCACGCCATGTCGGTGATGTGGAGCAAGCCGTCGATGCCGCCGAGGTCGACGAACGCACCGAAGTCGGCGATGTTCTTGACGATACCGGTGCGGATCTGGCCAATTTCCAGTTCCTGCATCAGGTAGGTGCGGTCTTCTTCGCGTTGACGTTCAATCAGGCTACGACGGCTGATAACGATGTTGCGACGGGTGTCGTCGATCTTGAGCACTTCGGCTTGAACAACGCGACCGATGAAGTCGCCGATGTCGCCCGGACGCCGGATATCGACTTGGCTGCCCGGCAGGAAGACGTTGACGCCGATATCGACCAGCAAACCGCCCTTGATCTTGCGAATGACGGTACCGGTGACCACTTGGCCCTCGGCAACCGTTTCCATCATCTCTTCCCACTCGATGATCTTCTCGGCTTTTCGCTTGCTCAGCGAGATCATGCCGTAAGGATCGTCGGCGGCGCCGAGTTCGTCCTCCATCTCTTCGATGAGGACTTTGACCGTATCGCCAACTTTCGGGGTGTCTTCATCAGGGCCCCATTCGTCGAGTCCGACGGTGCCCTCGCTCTTGAAGCCGACGTCGACGAGTGCCCACTCGTCATTGATTTCGACAATCCGGCCTTCGACGATGTTTCCTGAGTTGTAGTCTTGCTGCTCCGCAGCAAAATTCTCGATCATCCATTCTTCGACTTCGTCCTCCGGAGCCATCAGGGCCAAATCTTCGAGGATGTCGTCGTCTTCTAGTGAGCGGATGAGGTTGCGGTTGACCATGAATCATTACCAGGGATGAACCAAAACAGGCGAGCACCGGCCAATTAGCTCGCGGGAGATTCGTCCCGAGGGGGTTAAAGGAGTTTGCTGAAACGGACCGGATTAGCGGCTCGGAAGCCTAGCCACGTAAGCTACCAAACAAGCAAAATCGTCACAACGGCGTTGTGAGGGAAAGTCGCGGGAGAATCCCGAAAGCGGCGCGTGCGATTGGTCGTCGCCCCCCGGCCGGTCGCATGTACTCCGGCATCGCAGACCGCATCTGCAAACCGAATCGCCAGAAAAACTGCCCAGCGCGAGATGCGTGCGGTTCAGCGCCGCACGAATTTGCCGCGAAGTTACCCCGCTTTCTTCGAGTTGCGCTATGGACATCGGACTTCTGGCTTTCTTAAAAGCCAGATGCTAACCACTCACGGGCGGTGTGGCCTGGACGTGCTCGCGTTCGACATTTGCCTCGACCCGCCCGACATATCTCTCTATATCGCATCCGTTTTCGAAAGACCAACCATGAACTTCAACTTTTTCGATTGGCTCCGCGACGGCGTCCGACAATCTGTGTTGCTGGGCGTCAGCGATGCCGTCGAGCAAATCGGCACTCCCGATGCTTCCTCGGAAGTAAACCCTGAGATCGGCGCGTTGCTCAACGAGCCTTCGGGCCGTTCCTCCTCGCCGACCAAACGCAAACGCGTCGCGAGAAAGGGCACCACACAGAAACGTCTCGGAAAGTCGCTGCAGGAACTCAATCCTCCCGCCTAGTATTCCACTGCAGCGTGGCTTTCGGGTGGAATCGTAGTGGATGACGCAAGGAATCACCTTACGTGACTAGCGCATCAAGGACTCGTCGCCTCGTCCACTACCCGAAAATCAAGTTGACATGAAGTACTAGAGCGTTTGAAACAATGATGTCGCCGATGTCGCGAAACATTGGTGGCGTTTGTTCGGTGGTCTGATACTCAGTGGTCTGGATTCTGATGAAGCCGGCTACGGAGATCGGATCCGTCGAAGACAAACACGAATCGCCGCGGGAGTTCCTGCGGCAGATGAATCGGCGATCCCAGGCACGCACCGATTGCGGATCACTGTGGGCGGGATCACGGTAGGAAAACGGATCCCGATTCGGCCGATGGGATATTTTTTAGTTTTTAAAGAGATTTTTTTCTTCGTCTCTTTAGGGAGCCCAGCCCTCACGAATGCCAGCACGGCAAAGGGTGAGAGAGCAGGCCGTCCCCACCCCGCCCGCGACGATGGACGCACCTCGTTGCCGCGCGATCGCATCCACCCCATGGAAGTTCATCCGCCATGAATCCTTCACCTTGGGGCGTCGAACTGCCGGTGCCACTCCCGGACTCTGCGATCGCCGGGAAGACGCACGCTCCATAGCCGGCTTTTTGAACCGAAAAACCGATGCACTTCCGCTTCGACGGCACCCGCCTAGACACACGAACCTAGCCACCCACCGGGCAGTGTTCATTTGCAACCCGCCTGGGGGCAAAACCCAATCGCGGCTTTGTAACTGCGTTGCACTGGGTGTTTCCAATTGCTAATACTGCGTCAGACGGTACCTGGGACGAATGTCAATAGACGACATGCGAAGGCGCCCCAGTGATTGTTACCCGTGAAAACGGGTGGGGCATTGGAGTATTCAGGTAGTATTTTGCGTGTGCGATCTTTCCCGCAGTGGCGACCAAAGGACGAATCATCTACGCTATCGAGAATCGAAGGCGGAAATGCGTCGGTAAGGCAACTATGATGTGGCAGAAGGGCGTCGTCCTAGCGACTGAGATGTTGTCTTGATTTTGTCGTACGGTGAGCTGCGGGTTAGCAAACCTTCAGACGAGGCATTGAACGCGGATTACGTGGGATCTACCGGCCGTCAGAACGTTCACTCACCGTTCTGGGGGACCACAGCGTTAATTCCGGGCCATAGCGTCCACTCGGGCCACAGCGTCCATTCCGGGCCACAGCGTCCACTCCGGGGATGCCCCCTGGGAGAATCTTCGTCGTTCGCGAAGGGTAAACATGAAAATCAGACTACGAGTTCAAACCGGCAGCCTTCAGGGCAAGGAAATCGAAATCGGCCAGGAGAAATTCGTGATTGGCCGAAGCGACTCCTGCCAACTTCGTCCCAAGAGTGAATCCGTCAGTCGAAAGCACTGCATCATCGCCGTCCAAAAAGGACGTGTGTTGATCCAGGACCTGAAGAGCCGCAACGGCACCTTTGTCAACGAAAAACGACTACCGCCGGACAAAGCAAAGGTTCTTAAGGACGGTGATATCCTTCGCATCGGCAAGCTGACTTTTGCGTTGGTAATCGAGCACGGCCTGCAGGCTGCCAAAAAACCAGAGGTCCGAAGCGTCGCCGACGCCGTCAGCCGAACTCGCGAGGAAGGGTCCTCGGACAGCAAGTTCGAAGAGGTCGATGTCAGCTCGTGGCTCGATGAAGCCGACGCGATCGATCGGGTTCGCAAAATGAACGATCCGGAAACTCGCCAGCTGACGCTCAACGAAATGCAATCGGCGAGTGGCGGTGACAGCGACGACCTGTCCGTCAGCGAGGCACTCGCCGGAGCAAACGATACGAAGGCCAAAGAAGACATCAACGCGACCCAGGACACGGGCGTTGAAGAAGACGCCGACAAGTCGAAGAAGTTCGTTCCGCCTAAAAAGCAGAAACCAGGCAAACTTCCTGCCGGCATGAAAAAGGCCATGCAGGAAAGCTCGCGGGACGCCGCCGACGACGCGTTGAAGCGTTTCTTCAGCGGTCGATAAGCTGCCCGTGGGGTGGTGACGTTTCCAAACGCCCCGAATACAACCCGGACGGTTCCTCTGCGAGCCGCGTTCCGGTCGTGTTCGCTACTCTCGCCGGCCGAATTGATTGTTCGAAACGCCGCGGGGCTCCTGCCGGGCGTCAAACCATCACGTGCTCAGACCGTGGTTGGCGAAATGGGGTGGGGGCCGACAAGCAGATCCAGCAAGCTTGCACTGCGACTTCTTCGGCGGGATCGTCTATCCTTTGTGTATTGAGGGAACACCAGAAACCGTCCCAGGGATTCACGAGCCAAATCGGCAGAGCGGTTCATCGATGCTGCCGGCCGATCCTGAATTCGACGGGCGGTGTTCTGCCGTCTCAGCGGACTGATTGAGCGAATTGCAAAACTCTCTGGCTTTTACAGCGTAGAGTTTGCAAGGCAGCGCACCGCTGGCACAACGCCTCAATGAATCGGCAACGTCGCTGCCCGCCGCACGCACTCGAAACACCTCGAATCCCTCACGGCATTCCCTGATGAGCCCGCACACACAATCATTCGCGGTACTTTCCAACGCCGCCTTGGTCGACCGATGCCAACATCAAGACGAAGCCGCGTTCACGGAGATCTTTCGGCGACATCGTCAAATGGTCTATCGAGTTTGCCTGCGTTATCTCGGGCATCACCACGACGCCGAAGACGTAACCCAAGAGACGTTTCGACGTGCCGCCATGGCGATCCCAAGGGTTGATTCACGTCGCCCACTCGAACCTTGGCTAGTCACGATTGCGGCGAACCGCTGCCGCACTTTCCTCTCTCGACGGTCGA
>NZ_ANOH01000125.1 GCF_000346505.1 Aporhodopirellula sallentina SM41 | reverse complement strand
TCCTACCCCCCAAAAAAAACCGAGTGCTCACGCACGTCGGTTCGTTTGCTGGTGATTGTTTGGGTTAGCTGATGATGAGTTTGATTCCGGTCGCCAGCATGACTGTGACTAGGAAGAAGAACACGAATCGACTGCCACGTTCGATCGCGAGTTTCGCGCCGACGACCCCACCGGCAACGTTCCCCGCTGCCATCACCAGTCCCGGGATCCAGTCGATCATTCCGTAGATGGCGAACACGATCGCGGCGACCAGGGTAACAATCAGACCGATGCTGTTCTTGATCGCGTTGGAGGAGACCAGTTTCATATTGGTGAAGTAGCTCATCGCCAAAAGCAGCAGGATTCCCATGCCCGCTTGAATGAATCCCACGTAAACGCCGATCGCGAAAAAGACAGGGGAGCGATAAAACGCGGGGTAGGTTGCGTGGTCGCCTGATTCGAGAAAGCGTTTTGGATTGGCGACGAGCAACAACGCCATTCCCAAAAACAGAATACCGAATGCTCGTTCAAACGCGTCCGCCGGCAAATAGACCGCGAGCAACGCACCAAAGGGGACACCAAGTAATGTTGGTGTTGCCAGGCGGATGGTGGACGCCGAGTCCAGGTGACCGTGTTTGCGGAAGGTCACGACGGCGGACGCAGTCGAGCACAGGATCGCAACACGATTGGTCGCGTTGGCGACCTTGGGATCGAGGCCAAAGAGCATCAGTGCAGGCAGCGTTAAGAACGAGCCTCCACCGGCCACCGTGTTGATGATGCCCGCGAAAAATCCCGCCAGCACGAGCGAAAGATAAAGCAATAGTTGCCAGAACAAAAGATTCTCGGCGTGCTAGTAGCTCGAGTCGGTCGGCGTGGACGTCGCGACGGAAATCGCGGGCAGTCCGAGTTCTTCACGCAGCGGATCCAAGATGGCTTGCGTGCGGCTGGCGCCACATCGGGTAACGCCGAGTTCTCGGACAGCACGCAGGCCGTCGAGGTCTCGCACGCCACCGGCGGCTTTTACCTGGACGTTTTCGGCGGAGTGTTTTCGCATCAGTTGCAAATCTTCGTGCGTCGCACCGCTGCTGCCAAACCCGGTCGACGTTTTCACCCAGTCGGCGTTGAGTTCAGAGCAGATTTCGCAGAGTCGGATCTTTTGTGTGTCGTCGAGGTAGCAGTTTTCGAAGATCACTTTGACCTTTTGTCCGGCGGCATGAGCGACATCCACCACGGCGGCGATGTCGCTGCGGACATAATCCCAATTACCACTCACGACACTGCTGATGTTGACGACCATATCGAGTTCTTCGCAACCGTCGGCAATCGCCTGTTCCGCCTCGGCCCGTTTGACTTCGGTTGTATTCGCACCGTGGGGGAATCCGATCACGGTGGACGTTTTCACCGTGCTGCCGGCGAGCATCTCGGCCAGGCGTTTGACGTAGAACGGCATGATACAAACGCTCGCCACGTCATAGGCGATTGCCATCTTCACACCACGTTCGATTTCGTCGCTGGTCATGTTCGGCGTCAGCAACGCGTGGTCGATCATCTTGGCGAGGTCGGTGTAGGATTGGCTCATGCTGGCTACGTGACGATGGGAGGGGGCGTGAGAGCAAGGAACGCTTTGTCGATGACAGGTACCAGTTTGCAGGTACCAGTTTGCAGGTACCAGTTTGCAGGTACCAGTTTGCAGGTACCAGTTTGCGGGCACGTATGTGCGGCCGGCGATTCTATCAGGCGTGCAGGTCGGCTGCCATGACGCGGAGTCGGCGAGTGGAACGGGTGGCGGGCGTAGACCCGGTTGCCTCGTGTTGGCCGCGGCTAGCGGCTAGCCGCTAACGGAGATCGGTTGATCGGCAATGCGATAGGTCTAGGAGCATTCGCGGATGCTGACGCAACGTTCTCGTGCGACGACGATGTGATCGAGAACAGAGATGCCGATCAGTTTGCCGGCTTCGGTCAGCCGTTGGGTCACGGAATGGTCTTCGCGGCTCGGAGTCGGGTCACCGGATGGATGGTTGTGCACCAGGAGCACGGCTGAGGCGGCATCGCGGATGGCCGGGCGAAAGACTTCACGTGGGTGGACGAGCGACGCGTCGAGTGTACCGATCGTGATTCGGTGGGAACGAATCGGTTTGTGTTTGGTATCGAGGGTAACGATATGAAACTCTTCTTGAACGGCATCGCCGGCGAGGTAAGCGAACTTTTCGGCGCAGTACTGAGTCGCTTCGAGCGTGCTGGTGATTTTGTGAATCACGACCGGTCGTTCACGGAGCGCTTCGGTCGCCCGTTTGCCCAATTCGAGCGCGGCGAGAATTTGACAGTAGCTCGCTTTGGTGACGGCGGGGGTGACTTCGCGAAGTTCAGGTAGGCCGGCATCGCGAATCCGATCGAGTTCACCGTGGAAACGGTTGGCGAGTTTCTGTGCTCCCGTGACCGCGGACTCTCCGACGACACCGACACGGATGAGGATGGCCAACAAATCGGCGTCGGAAAGCGACGCGGCCCCGAGCCGCATCAGCCTTTCTCGCGGGCGTTCCTGTTCGGGGGTTTCTTTGACTTGGTCGCCATGAATGCGGCGATCGATCCACTGGTCGACCGAGCCGACCGGATCGTTTGCGGTCCACGCGTAAAGAATCTCGTTATCCTCGCGAATCGTTTCCAAAACGCCTGCGCGGACGACCTCGTTAATGGTTCGGGTGACGAAGCTCGCGGTTTCTTCGTCAACGAGATCGGCCATTTCGCTCCGCCGGAATCGCGAACGCTGCGCTAACGGATAGAGTACGCCCTGGTAACGTTTGCGACGCTTTTCGCTCATCGACCGCGAGTCTCGTTTGAGTTCGGTGGGTTGTCCTATCGCTGGGGCACTGGACAATGTGTCCATCGAGATTGTGTCCATCGATATTCAACTGTGTTCGTGAGGTCCCGTTTCATGCCCAGCATTTTCAGCAAGATCATTGCTCGAGAGATCCCAGCAGACATCGTATACGAAGACGATGACTGTTTGGCGTTTCGTGACATCGCCCCGAAGGCGCCTGCTCATATCCTTGTCATCCCGAAACGTGAGATCGTTTCCCTCGCTGATTTAACAGATGAAGACGAGGCGGTGATGGGACGGTGCGTTGTCGTGGCGTCCAAGATTGCTGCTCAGGAGGGGCTGGCGGACGGATACCGATTGGTCGTCAATTGCGGGGACGACGGAGGGCAGGAGGTGCCCCATATTCACTTCCATCTACTCGGCGGTCGCAAAATGACATGGCCGCCGGGTTGAGTTGGCGTCCGGGTTGAGTTGGCTTTCGAGGTGAGTTGGCTTCCGGGGTGACATGGCCGCTGGGGTTAGCTGCCGCTGGGGTTAGCTGCCACCGGGCTGACTTTCTGTCGAGTTGAGGACGCATTCGGAGCGGGCGTCGGTGTTTGCTATCTGCAAAATGAGCGGCGTTTGGCGGCTCACGCAGGACTCCGGGAGGGAGGCAGGTGCGGTTTAGGTAAAGTTTGCGGACTGAGCGGACGATAACGATTGTGTGGCCGATTTTCTCGGGCGAAAAACGTTTTCGCAGGAGAGCAGCGGTCGGTCGTCGCGGTCCTACTTGATCGGAACGCGGCTCAAAACTAGCCCATGTGAACACGGATCGTTTGCGATGAACTACGCCGCTCAATCCCTCTTGCTCATTCTCGGTTTGACTTTATCGGTCGGTTGCTGTGGACCGTTGTGGAATCCGGGTTGCGGAACCGGCTGCGGCACTGGATGTGCGACCGCGTGTGGCGACGGCTGTGGTGCGTGTGGCGGCTGTGGCGAGTTGTATGTCGACCCTTGGATCAACCATCCGGCGGATTGCTGCGACCCGTGCGATGCCTGTGGCAACTACAACGGGCAATCCTGTGGCAAATGTCGACCGGTTTTTGCCGGAGTCAAAAGCCTGTGGGGATATCGTTGCGACGACGGATGCGGGTGTGACTCAGGGTGCGGTGTCGCGTGTGACGGCGGTTGTGACTCCGGGTGTGGTGATTGCGGATGCGATGGTGGCGCCTATGGCTCCGGCATCGTTCACTCCGACGCGATGGTTGGCGGATACGTCAACGGTGGCGAGATGCAGTACGACGTTCGCGAAGGTGAGACGATTGTTGAGTCAAGCATCTCGAGTGACCCGTCCTCAACGTCGACGAGCAACCCACGAATCATTTCACAGCCACGCATGACACGTCGCAGCGGAAACGCTCGGCAGATCTTTCAGCCTCGCCGCGTCGACGAGCCGAAGCAGGCACTCGCCTACTGAGAACCCTCGTGAGCAATCGCGAGCCGTTCGACGATAGCCGCGTCAGACACGAGCTGCGTTAGACACGATCAAAATCGCGTCGGTCGCTGAACCGATTCGGCAAGGCATGCGGACCGGTCCTCGACGCCACGTCCTAGCCTTTCACCGTCGCGTCGGATTGATCCATCTGCAGGTGAACCATGTCTTGATAGCGTCCACCGAGGGCCAATAGTTCAGCGTGTGTCCCCGTTTCGATGACCTGGCCGTCTTCGAGCATCACGATCAAGTCGGCGTTGATGATCGTGCTCAACCGGTGAGCGATCACCAGCGCGGTTCGGTCTTGGAGAAGTTCCGAAAGGCTTTCCTGGATCAGCCCCTCGCTTTCGCTGTCGAGGTTGCTGGTGGCTTCGTCGAGAATCAAAATTTGCGGATCGGCCAAGATCGCTCGGGCGATCGCCAACCGTTGCCGCTGGCCACCGGACAGCTTGACACCACGCTCGCCGATCAAGGTGTCATAACCGAGTTCGAGTTTTTCAATGAACTCATGAGCCGCTGCGGCGCGAGACGCCGCGATCACGTCGGCACGATCGGCTCGCGGTTGTGCGTATGCGATGTTTTCATGGATCGTGCCGTCGAAGAGAAACACGTCTTGCTCGACAATTCCGAGCAACGAACGGTAGCTCGATAGTTGGATGTCGCGCAGGTCAACGCCGTTGTAAAGAATCTCGCCTTCGGTCGGATCGTAGAATCGTGCGATGAGATTGGTCAGCGTGGTTTTGCCGGCTCCACTGCGTCCGACGAGGGCGACGGTTTGGCCAGGAGCGATCTCGATCGAGACATCTTTCAAGACGAGGGTTTGCGTCCCGGGGTAGCTGAACGAGACATTCCGCAGCGAGATCGCACCGCCTCCGACGTGTGGCTGCAAGCGAGTGGCGCCTTCGCGGCTGGGCAGTTCTTCCTCGACGTCGAGCACATCGAGAATCCGGTCGAGTCCCGCGAGGTTGTTTTGGAACATCACCGCGCTACCGGCGATCGTCGCGAGCGGGTCGAGCAACATGGTGAGATAAACGAGGAACATCATGAGGTCCCCGAGCGTCAGTTCGCCACGTGTGATTTGATAGCCGCCGTAGAGCAACAGACCGGTCGATGCGAGCGGGATGATGACTTCCCAAATCGTCTCGATGATCCGCATCCACCACCACGTGAAGAGTTGTTGGCGGACGAGGAAATCGCCCTCGCGGACGTAGCGTGAAGACTCGCTGCGTGCTCGGGAGAACGTTCGTACCACGCGAATGCCACCGAAGGTTTCTGTCGCTCCGCTGTCGATCCGTTGTCGTTGTTTGCGGACGTCGCGAAAGAGCGGTCGAATGCGGTTGATATAGGTGCGATGCGTGATCCAGACGACGGGCAGCAAGATCAGCCCGCCGACCATCAGTTTCCAATCCACAAACATCAGGATGACCAGCGAGCCGCCGAACTGAACCACCGCACGCCACGGGTTGTAGAGCATGCTGAAGATGAGGTCGGCAACCCCGCCGGCGTCTTCTCGAATCAGGCTCGCCACCCCGCCACTTTTCATCGAGTACACATGATGCAGTGGCAAGCGAACCGCGTGATCGAAGACCTCGCGACGAATTGAGACTTGGGCTTTGTTGACCGACTTGGTGGCCATCCAACGTCCCATCAAATTGACCACGGTGCCGATCGCCGTGAGGACGGTGACCGCGGCAGCGATGGCAACGAGGGTTCGCATCGGCGAGGCGATGGGATCACCGAGAACCCAAACCGCGCCCGGTATCTCCACCAACCACGGTGGCAACGGAGAGGGCGGCCGAGTCAGGACCGAGTCGATTGCGAGTTTGGTGCCCAGCGGTGGGATCAGACGCAGCGCGATTCCGAAAGTCAGAAACGTCAGGGCGACGACGATGCTGCCGCGATGCGGCGAGATCAGTCCCCAGAACGCAGTGAACAATTCGAAAAAGGATCTGTCCCGGTCGCCAATCTTTTTTCGACTGCGTTTGGACCGGGAATCGTCGATGTCGGAATGCGGTGACGCGTCGGTGGATCGTTCGGATTGGTGACGTTGGCGGACGTTGACGCGATATTTGTCGAATCGACGGCGACTCGGAAGGACTGTCATGGAGTACGTTGGCAAGTTGGAAGATTGGAGCGGGCGTTCGCATCCAAATAACGCAGTATTGCGACTCGTCCAGCGAGGTGGCCGATGGCGAACGCCGATCCGAGTGGAGTCATCGTAACGCGTTCGAGGTGGAATCGTCATGCCGGGCGCAGGCAGCGGCAGCGCCGCGGCAACGTGTAAGCCTCCTTCGCCGCCGGAATCGACGTGTAGTGGCTGGTTCCCATTACACTTCAAAAATTAACTTGATCCTTGCAATCACCGGCCGTACAACAGTTCAGTTGGCTATCGCATCACACGAGGGAGGGGCTTGTGAATAGGTTCATTTTAAAATCGGCGAGAGTAAGTCTGGCGTTGGTGCTTTTGGCCAGCCCGGTGTTGCTAGCGAGTGGTGGGTGCGGCCGCCAAGGGGGCGTCGTGGGCGAGACCGACGAGTACAGCTACGAGGATGTCGCGGCTCAAATTCGGGCTGACGACGAAGCTTCCGAAGCCGAAAAAGAGTTGCGTGACCAATGAGATATCAAATGATTCGTCGCCGGCGTTTGGGATTCACTCTCGTTGAATTGTTGGTCGTGATTGCGATCATCGGGGTATTAGTCGGGTTGCTTTTGCCTGCCGTTCAGGCGGCACGAGAAGCGGCTCGGCGTATGAGCTGCAGCAACAACGTCAAACAACTCGGCTTGGCGATGCACAACTACCATTCCGCCTACGGCCAACTGCCGATGCACGGAACGGGACCGACCAATGAAACGACTCGTTCGACGACAGCCGCCGAGAAAAGTGATGGAACCGGATTTACCCGTTTGGAGTTGTCGTATCTCGTCGGCCTGTTGCCGTTTTTTGAACAGCAGGCACTTTGGGAACAAATCAGTAACCCGATGGTGGAGTCCGATGGTGACCGATGGCCCGCGTTCGGGCCTCGTCCGTTGGTGCTCGAATACCCACCGTGGCTGACTGAGATTCCGACCCTGCGATGCCCGAGCGATCCCGGTGTCGGTTTGCCGGCACTCGGCCGGACCAACTACGCGGCCTGCACCGGCGATGGATTTTATGATGCCGAGAACGGGGCCACTGTTTGGACAGGATCGTCCACCAACGGTCAGTGGTTGTATAACTCCGACCAACAAGCCATGGAACGCACGCGGTGTGGGATGCGAGGCACGTTCGTTCCACGACTGACAATGCGTTTCCGTGATATCACCGATGGTTTGTCGAACACAATCGCCATGGGCGAGATCATGACGGGACTCAACGACAATGACATTCGTACCGTAGGCACGAGTGCTCCGTCGAAAAAGTCAGGCAGCAAGACGTCGGCCCAATCGGTGGCAGACAACCCGAACCAATGTTTGGACCTTGGCTTTGTCGATGTGACTCGTCCCACGTTTTGGGATACGGACGTGGTGACGACGTATTCATCGGTTTCGCGACGTGGTTTCCGTTGGGCGTCGTTTCATACTTTGCAATCACAGTTCAACACGATCCTTTCACCCAACTCGACGGTGTGTTTGGTGGGCGGGGCGGATACTTACGGGGTCGCGCCTCCGAGCAGCCGACACGTCGGTGGTGTTCATGTTGCGATGGCGGACGGTGCGGTGAAATTCATTACCGACTCGATCGATGCGGGAGATCCCAACGTGCCTTGCGTGTACTGCGATCTGCTTTCCGGCGGCGCCTACAGCACGACTCCTGCGGGGGCGCGAAGCCCGTATGGTTTGTGGGGAGCGTTGGGAACGAGAAATTCGCGAGAGGTGATTGATCAAGAGTTTTGATCCGCAGTGAAGTAAAACTCGGATAAGCTCGCGACGCTGCTCGCGAAACGATTTCGGATTTGTTTCGCGGCGCCCGCCTATCGGTATGAGCTGAGGCCGCCGGATTCTGTGCCGGCGAGATTGAGGCGTTATCGTCTCGTGACCGGGAGTCTGCCTGTAGCGAGGTGTTTGTGCTCAGCGTCTCTCTCGCGACTCTGATTGACGGTTCTGGTCTGTGGCAATGCGATGCCGTTATAGTGGAGCGTTTTGAGAGAGGGTGGCTGCCGCGTCACCGATCGCCGTTCGTTGACCCTGTCGGGATTGTCGACTCCTGATGCAAGCTACCACTGCTACCGCGACGACTGAAAACCGCATTCCGGTGTTGTTTTCGCCGGCGGTGGATTTTCTGGCCTTCGGTGGCAGCGCGCTGCTCGCGTTGGCGATGTTACCGATCGGGGCGGCGTTGGGAGTGCTTCATGCGGATTCACCTCGTTGGATGTGGGTGACGGCGATCCTCTTAATCGACGTTGCTCATGTCTACGCAACCGGATTTCGCGTTTACTTTGACACTGACGAGCTTCGCCAGCGACCATGGCTGTATGCGCTGACACCGTTGCTCGCGTTTCTCGTCGGCGCGTCAATCTACAGCGAGAGCGTCACGGTGTTTTGGAGCGTGCTGGCGTATCTCGCCGTGTTTCATTTCATCCGTCAACAGTACGGATGGGTTGCGCTTTATCGTTCCCGAGAGGGTGATCATGAACGACTCGGGTGGTGGATCGATGCGATCGCTATCTACATGGCGACGGTGTATCCACTGATTTACTGGCACACGCATTTGCCGAGACAGTTCACTTGGTTCACCGAAGGCGATTTTCTTTCGCTGCCGACATGGATCGGAGTCGTCGCCGAACCGCTGTACTGGGCG
Source organism: Aporhodopirellula sallentina SM41 (assembly GCF_000346505.1). GTDB lineage: Bacteria > Planctomycetota > Planctomycetia > Pirellulales > Pirellulaceae > Rhodopirellula > Rhodopirellula sallentina. Next base: position 5,686 of record NZ_ANOH01000125.1, on the reverse strand, counting down.
TCGCTCGCCGCATATTTCGGAAGGTCGATCTATCGTGGAATGCGTCAGGGGGCATGGAATCCGGGGAAAGATCTCGTGGTGGTGACGACGGCGATCTGTTGGTATGTCGGGATCATCTCTCTGAATTCAGATTATGCGTTCACGGTAACCAACGTCATCATCCACGGCGTTCCCTACATGGTGCTGATTTATTGGTACCGCTGGCATCGTTCGTCGGCATCGCGAGATTCGGCATTGGGTGCCGCCGAGGTGCATGCTGTTTCGCGTTGGAAGACGGCGGCCGGTCGGTTGTCGCTTTTCTTAGGCGCGATATGGGTGCTCGCCTACGCGGAAGAATTGCTGTGGGATCGCGGGGTTTGGAACGAACAGGATTGGTTGTTCGGATGGGCAACCTTCGGCGCAGGAGAATCGAACCCGACGATCGGATCGCGATCGAGCGGGTTCGGTTTTTGGCTCGCTCCACTCCTCGCGGTTCCTCAGATCACGCACTATGTCCTCGACGGTTTCATTTGGCGACGATCTGCTCGGCGAGACTGACGTTATCGAAGTAAATCGATGACTTGGTCGTGAAGGACCGCGTTGGTGCCCACGCCATCGCCTCCGCGAACGGTCGGTGTCCCCGTCCAGTCGGTAAAGCGGCCGCCGGCTTCGGTGAGGATGGGCAGCATGGCGGCGACATCCCACGCGTTGCAAATAGGGTCAACCATCACATCGGCGCGACCGGTTGCGACCATCAGGTAGCCGTAACCATCGCCCCAGGTGCGCGATAGGAAGCAAGCTTCCTCGAGTCTTTGATAGGCATTTGCGTTCCCGCGTTTTCCGAACGAGCCGACCTCACTGGTGACGAAGATGGCATCGGAAAGTTTGTCTCGTTTGGACACCTTTGCCGGCGTCCAGTCGATCGACGTATCGGAATCGAGCTTCGACGCCGTGGACGGCAGGCCGGCCGCGTAAAACGCACCGTGGCCGATGGCTCCGACGACTGCCTGTCCGAGGGCGGGAATCAGGATCATGCCGCCGAGCGGTTGACCGGCGTGTTCGATTGCGAGCAGGGTTGAGTACAGCGGCACGCCGCAGATAAACGATTTTGTTCCGTCGATCGGATCCACCGTCCATCGGTATTCGTTGTCTCCGGTTTGCTCGGCGAACTCTTCACCGGCGATCGTGTCACCAGGAAACATCTCGGCGAGCAACTCACGCGTGCGGAGTTCGGCCTCGCGGTCGGCAATCGTTACTGGAGAATCGTCACCTTTGCGGATGACTTCCAACGAGCGGTTTTGAAAGTGCTCGAGAGTTTTCGCTCCGGCGGCGAGACCCACTTCGATCATCGCGGTGAGTCGGCCCGCATGAGGTGCACGCCACTGGTCAAATAGTTCTTGAGACTGCATTGGAAAAAGAAACCGAGAAAGGGGAGTGTTTAGAAACGACGCTCGAGTACGGGTTCGTTGCCGATGTGATATCGGTTGACGACAACGGCTAGGATCATTCCGGCGGCGAAACCGCCCGCGTGCGCCCACCAGGCAACTCCGTCGACGAGTCCATTGGTCAGTGATCCGATGCCGCTGAAAACCTGCATCGCGAACCAGAGTCCTAAGAAGACGGGCGCGGGGACGACGATGGTGGTAAAGATAATGACCAATGGCAAAATCGTCAGGACGCGAGCGTGCGGATATAGGAACGCGTACGCGCCCATTACTCCGGCGATCGCCCCGCTCGCTCCAATCGTCGGCACGGGGCTCGAGGACTGCGTGACATAATGTGACAACCCGGCGAGTATTCCCGTCCCGAGGTACAACGCCGCGAATCCGACATGTCCGAGACGGTCTTCGACGTTGTCGCCGAAGATGTATAAGAACCACATGTTGCCGATGAAGTGCATCCAACCACCGTGTAAAAACATGCACGTGATCAACGTCACCCAAGGCGGCACCGGTGAGGGGCCCATCTCTTGTCGCACGTTGACGACTTCGATCCCACGTGGAGTGCGTACCTGTTGTTGAGTTTCAATGACCGGAACCGCATCGGGGTCGCTCAGTCGCAACGGGATCATCGCGAAGGCCGACACGATGCCTTCACCATGGTCGGGCGCGGTTTGCTGTGCGAAGAACGCCAGTGAGCATAACGCGATCACGATGTAGTTAACGACCGGTGTTCGGCGGCTGGGGATATCATCGCGAAGCGGTATCATGCTGGACCGTTGGAAGGGCTGTCAAAGCTGCCGCCGCAACCGGTGGCAGGGCTGAGGTGCGAAGACGGGAATTCTAAAATGCGAGGGACAGGGATTCCGAGATGCGAAGCACTCGAATTTCAGGCGACTTCGTTTTTGTCAGCAAAAGCGGTAGTTTATCCGGTTAAAGGTAGTCTACGAACACCCGATCACCAACGTCACGACGAGAAGCGAGCAGGCTGATGTCCGACACCAATTCCCCACGAGAATGGCGAGCCGAACTATCCGCGGCGACAGACGCCAGCCAAATAGTAGCTGTTTTGCAAGAACTCTCTGCACACGAGGACGTTCGCGGAATCGCCCGGCAGTGCCTCGATTTGCTTTCGCATAAGGACTCCAACGTTCGCCTATGGGCGTCCGAGGTGTTGGAATCGGCGGCAAGACCGACCGCCGACGAAACGCAGGAATTGACAAACTATCTAGACGGTCTACTCGATCAGCAAGCGGCGTCGTCAAAGAAAAAGTTTGTTTGGCCGGGAACCCAACCCGCGGAACCCGATGCCGACTCCGCCGGCAACGAAAAAGAGAATTCGCTGCGCGCCGATCAAATGTACTGGGCGGCGACCATGTTAGGCCGGATCGGTCCGGACGCGGCGAGTGCCGATGTTGTGTTGGCGAGGTTAGAAGGCCTGGCTCAGGATGCCGGTGCGGCGCCTTTTCACGACGCTGCCGCACGAGCCAAAGTCATGCGAACCCGGTGTACCTCCTAAGATTGCGGTGCACCTCCTGAGAATGCGGTGCACCCCCTGGGAACCGGTGTACTTCCTGGGAACCGGTGTGCCACCGGAGAACGCCGCGTGCTAGCTGAGGATGGCCGAAGGCCGTTCGCCGGGGGGGGTGTTTTGACGTCGGCCCCATGCGACTCGGGCGGTGAAATACAGTCCGACCGCGAGCAGTGTCCCGAGCGAATCGGCGAAGAAATCGTGGACGTCGGGAGTCCGGCCTCGCACGAGTGATTGCGTCAACTCGTCGAGAACCGCATAGCTGATGCAGGCGACAACAATCGAGCCGAAACGCCGCAGAAGCCGAGTCGAGTTGGTGCAGTAGCACAGCAGGGTTGCTAGCATGAAGAACGCGGTGAAATGCATCACCTTGTCATTCATGCGGGGGACCGCTGCCGGAATTTTCGGCAAGTGAGTGCCGGTGAAAATCACGCACCAATAAAACGCGAGCAAAACGACACCGAGCCGAATTCCGAATAGGCGAATTCCCGAAACTGGTTGCATCGATCATGCTCTCTAGCAAACGTTGACTCACACAAAGGTCTGTATCGTGTTTTTCAATCTCTCGGTTCAACTCAAATTGACGAACCACCACAGTTCGCAGCGACGCCTCGCGTCGTCTCTCGGCGTCGCGGTGTGGGGTGGATTGCTCGTCGCGGCTTGGGTAGTCTCGGCAGATTTCGCGTTTTGCCAAGACTCCAACACCAATTCTTCATCTGTGTCGGCTTTGAAGTCCGAAAACGGCGACTCAGGGGCCGGTTTCTCCCCGATGCGAGGAAATTGGAAAGCGGCCTCGTTCGGAGGTGATGGGCCGATCTATTTTCATAAGACGGAATCGGGAGGCGAGCGAATCGAGATGTACGCCGGTGACCCGATCACCGGAATTCGGTGGACTGGCAAATTCCCGAAGGACAACTATGAAATTCGTTTGGAAGCACGGCGGGTGGAAGGATTTGACTTTTTCGCCGCTCTGACCTTTCCCGTTGCGGACGAACACTGCTCCTTCGTGCTTGGGGGATGGGGTGGCGGGATGGTCGGAATCAGCAGCATCGATGGAATGGACGCGTCGAGCAACCAAACCACTCAGTACAAAGAATTCGAAACCAACCAGTGGTACAAAATCCGTGTCCGGGTCGACGAGATGGCAGTGACCTGTTGGATCGACGATGAAGAATATGCTGTCGTGCCACGCGGTGACCACACCTTGAGCATTCGGATCGAGATGGATCCTTCGTTGCCGTTGGGGATCGCGAACTACATGACCCGAAGTGAGCTGCGGAACATCGAAATGCGTGTCTTGAACGCGGAGGCAGCAGAGGTGCTCGGTGTTTCTGATGTAACGAAGAAGACAAACGAGTCTGATGCGAGTGACAACACATCAAAGGAAAACAAACGATAGATGTCAAATTATGAATTCTCAGATGGCGTGTCATCGGACTACGGTTTTGCTGACGACACTTCTCGCCAGGATCTGATTGATTTCGATGCCCATTGGATGGGTCGGGCGATCGAACTCGCTCAAACCGCCGCGATTGCTGACGAGGTTCCTGTCGGCGCGGTGATTGTTCGCGACGGCAAGATGATCGCAGGAGCAGCCAACGAACGCGAAGCGTTGCACGACCCCACGGCACACGCCGAGATGATCGCCATCACGCAGGCCGCTGCCGCAATTGAAAATTGGCGACTCGAAAAGGCGACTTTGTACGTGACGCTCGAGCCATGCCTGATGTGTGCCGGTGCGATCCTTCAGGCACGGGTTCCACGCGTTGTCTTTGGAGCCGTTGACCCGAAGGCGGGTGCCGTTGCGAGCATGTATCAGGTCCTCAACGACGATCGGTTGAATCATCAGTGCGAGGTTACTTCCGGGGTGATGGCCGAACGGTGTGGTCGTATGTTGACGGAGTTCTTCGCATCGAAAAGAGCGATGGGGAAAAAGTAGAGAATTGAGCGTCGTTGTGCCGAAAATACCTATTTGCAATTTGTAGCGTGATCTGCGGATTCTGCCGATAGACAATTCATGACATGCGAGCATCCATGAGTTTTTGATTCGTTGAAGGCCGAACCATGACAGCAACCGCTGCCAGTTCATCGACACCCAATTTTGCGTTGCGCTGTCGTAGCCTTTCGGATTTAAGCATCGTCGACAGTCCTCCCGAGGAGGATTTCGATAACCTCACACGGCTCGTGCAAGAAGTCGTGAACGTCCCGGTGGCGTTGGTTTCGATCGTCCAGGAAGACCAAGATCGACAGTATTTTAAGAGCCAGCAGGGGCTTCCCGAGCCTTGGGCAACCCTGCGGCAAACACCTCTGTCGCATTCATTCTGTCAGCACGTGACACGATGCGACGAGATGTTGGTGATCCACAATGCGTTGGAGCACGAACTCGTCTCCGAGAATCTCGCTGTCCGCGACCTCGGTGTGGTCGCGTATCTCGGTTTGCCAATCTATTCACCGGAGAAGGTTTGCGTCGGTGCCCTTTGTGCGATCGATGTTCATCCGCGGCGTTGGTCGGCAACAGAAATTCAAGTGATGAGCTCGATCGCGGATTGCGTCTCAGAGGCAATCTTGTTGCGAGCAGCGATTCGGACCGCGGCGGAACTCCAAGCCGAACAGCAGGCGTTCACGTACGCTTTGTCGCATGATTTGAAGGCGCCGGTGGTGTCGCTGAAGTCACTGCTCGAAGAGATGGAGACGGAGTGCCGGGAGAACGGCGGTGATCCTGAATGCGAATTGCTGC
>NZ_ANOH01000124.1 GCF_000346505.1 Aporhodopirellula sallentina SM41 | reverse complement strand
GACGATGTGTTCGTGATTGATGCGCGGTCGATCGAATCTCAATGTGTTCTCCGGCGTCTTGGCATCAAGATACTGCTCGTTCAACCCCGCTCGATTTCCGATAACCATCGGTTGCAACGGAGTGGCGGTGGTGGGCGTTCTGGCAATGGTAAATCAACTCCCGCCACCCGCTGAACCGTAACGTTCTGCTAACAGATGACTGCTCGAATTCGATGCAACGCTAAACCGTTCGGCGAACTTTTTTCGTGTAACCGCAGCGGCACGCCGATCGAATGGACACCAACAGATTTCGCTCAGCTTCCATTGGAATTCTCGATCGTGGGCGATATTGAACGTCCCGTTTTCCAGGCGGCTAAGACGATACTCGACATCATCGCTCAACCACGCCGGATCGAAATGGCAGCGTTGAGCTTCGTAAGGCGCAACTCCCTTGCGTTCGCAGAATGGATTTCAACGTTTGAACTCGAACACGCTTGCTTCGATGACACGGTGGACTCGTCCGTCTATATCGCGACATGCTTGACCGACTTCACGCCTCAAGCGTTGGCCTATCCAGCGATCGGCTGCGTTGGCAATGGATACTGGAAGCTGAAATTCAGAATGCGTAGATTTGACGTTGTGCAGTTGATAGTTGATGATGCGCCGTAGACCACGTCGTCCAAAGCGAAGCAGAACCATGGGTTGCACACGGAGTCGGGCTTGCGGGCATTTTCCAGGTGGTGAATCAACACTCCCGACCCGGTGAACCCCGCCGTTATCCGACTGGGTGCGCCCGGTACAGCTTTCGCGATTGTGACGTGCGAACGCATGAATCCCTACGAAGCACCATCATCAATCAACGATGCCGAGCCTGTACCGAGGGTTGGTCTGACGTCGCCACGCTGGCTGGTCGTCAGCCTGATTGCTACCACTATCGCGTACGCTGTCATCCCCGTTCTGCTTCTCTCATCCACACCTGGCGACCGCTTCTACGGCTACTTCTATTTGCCGATCACTCTTCTGCTTGCTGTACTCATTATCTGTATTCTGCGTTCTCTGTCGTTTTCGCGCGTTATTGCGACTGCTACTTGCTTGGCACAATGCCTGCTCGGCACATGGCTGACGTGGAGCCACGGGTTCGGATACACTACTACCTGGTTTGCCATCGTTCCCACGATTGCCATTGGCGGCGTTTCAATTACCTGCTTGCTCCGACCATTTGCCACTGAACTTCACGACGGCGGATAACCATGCCGTGCACCGGAGCGGCGGCAGCGCGTTTTCTGATGGTTAGTTCTACTCTCGCCGCCCGGTGACGGCTGCCGTTATCCGATTTAATCATGGCTTCATATCAACAACTCGACCATTGGCTTGTGGCAAACCGGCCCGATTACCACCGGGTACTTCAGCCCCCAGCTACTGAAGCCGAGCTGACCGCAGCGGCCACTGCGTACGGGTGCATACTGCCCAAGGAGTTCGCCGATCTCTACCGATGGCACAATGGTCAGCAACCCGGCGACTTTACCGAACTGCTCTTAAACCTGACGTTCATGACGTTGCGCGAGTCCATGGAGACCCACACTATGCTCACGGACATGGCCCCGGCCGAAGGTTGGCCGTCCGAGCACTGGCAGGCCGCTTGGCTTCCCTTTTTGGATAACGGCGGTGGCGACCATCTGTGCTATGTTGTCAGCGATGGGCACGGCTTCACACCGGGACAGGTGATTTGGTTTGACCACGAGGGTGACGAATCACATGAGGTTGTCCATGAATCGATGCTTGACTTCCGTCGCGATCTGTACGACCGAATGCTGAATGATCGACTTGAACTGACCGGATAACAATTGGATGCACGACGAGTCGGCGAGTCGTGGTTCTTGAAGTGGTAGATCTTTCGCGCCGACCGCGTGATCCGTGACGTTATCCGACTGAATGTGGCGTTCCTAAGGCAATTTGCACCTGGCTAATTTCGATGCTTTACCCAAGACTTCGTCATCTGCAAACACGCTCCGATATGTCGCGAGAATTTCAGGCGTGCTGGTTCTCGGACTATCCTCCCGCAACCGCGGACAACCTTCGACGGTTGTCAACGAAGCACCCGTGGATACCCAATGATTACCTAGAGTTCCTCCGCAATACCGATGGCGTGGTGCTCGAAACGTTCGTGTTTTATGGCACCGCCGATGGACACGATTTTCCAATGTCAGGTCGCGGCTACTACGTCGATCCCTACGGACCTGATGATTGGATCGCTGTTGGCCATGACGCTGCTGGCGATGGTCTGCTGATTGGTCGTTCCGGCGGCGTCGCCTCCGTCGGAAGTGATCCGCCTCCAGACAACCCTGTTCCCGTGTGCGATACATTCCACGAACTGATTGAAAGCGTATGCTGCGGTGAGAGGTACTCGGGATATTTCGGTGGTGGCCTTGATGACAGTGATTGGTCAAACTACCTGACAGCACGTGGATGGCAAAATGGCGGATAACCATGGCGTGCACACGGAGCGGGGTTTGCGGCCGGATTTGAAATGGACAACTTTACTCTCCCCGCCCGGTGACGCCGGACGTTATCCGGCTACTAGATGAGACCAAGATTCAGCATCTTTTTCTTGCTCGGAGTAACCACTCTGGTTGCTCTATCCTTTACTTCGCTATCAGATAGTTACGATCCATACCATCAGCGAGTGTTGGGTGGACGGGGGCTCAAATGCGAAAACGGAATTGCAGGCGTGGAATACGGAATTCGCCGGCATAAAACCAACCCCAAACTTGACCGTTTGGACTTCGTCGTTTTTCAACGGAGCCACGGAGTTTCTTCCCAAACGTGCAACATATCGCTGCGGCGACTTAATGACCCCAATGATGAGCTTATCGTTTTGGAGCCGGGCCAGATTGAGATTCAACCATCCGCACAAACCAACCTTCACGAAATAGTTGACGGAAGGCACAGAACCGTGGATATCAAAATTGCGCCGGACGTTTTCCTGGATTATATCCAATCCGGCAGTGACAACCCGTCACTGGATGGACTGATTGAGTTTGCCAACAACTACAAGGCCGCCGGATAACAATGCGTTGCTACGGAGTCGGGCTTGCGGCCTGGATTGGTGCGATTCAGAATCTTTACCCCCGACCCGCAGAACGCTGGCGTTCTGCGAATTAGGTAACGCACACTTTCTGGAGCTCACATGAGATTGCTGGCATTTCTCCTCTGCTGCGTAGGGTGCACACTTCTGCCCGCTGACGAGCAGCGATTCATAACGGTCACTGCGACTGGCGAAGTAAATGTGATCCCTGACGAAGTAGTGCTTGAACTTAATGTTCGCACGCGCGAGAAGAAGCTATTGGATGCCAAACGAAAGAGTGACTCCGTTTCACGTTCCCTGCTACAGCGGCTCAGCGACCACAAAGTCCCCAAAGCCGACATAAAGCTGGACGACCTAGAAGTTACACCGTACTACGGAGAGTATGGAGAACGCCAAGAAACACCGATTGCGTACAACTATTCGCGATCAATCTTGGTTCGGCTGACGGACTTCGACAAGATCGAAGTACTTTTGGCTGACGCTTTCGATAAGGGACTTACAAATGTCTCACGCATGCAATTTCGCGTTAGCAGTCAGCGAAAGCATCAGTTTGAGGCGAGGCGGTTGGCGGTAACACATGCGAAAGAAAAGGCTGAACACCTGACGGAACTTACTGGCATGAAGCTTGGGCCGGCACTGCAGATCGAGGAGCACATTGAGTACAACGAAGCTGCTGCTGACTTTTTTGCGGTTGCAGATGCGGCTCAAACGGGCAACAAAACTGTGAACTCACTTCACGGCAATAAGTACACTTTTGTTGTGCAACGTGATGACGCCAGTGCAGAGTCCCTGAAACTCAATACGCCTGGTCAAGTTTCCATTTCAGCTGACGTGACAATTAAGTTTGAGATGCTACCCGCGAAAAACGCAGAACCATGACATGCACGGGAGGACGGCTTGCGCGGTTTTCGAAGTGGAGAGTCTTTCGTCCGTCCCCCGTGATGTCTACCGTTATCCGACTGAAGTTGACGACCTTGAATGAACGCTGATCGCAAGCCTAGCCGTTTTAGATACTCGCTGCGTTCATTCCTGATCGCAACCACCGTCGTTACCGTTGCCGTGTACCACTGGAATGTTTCGCGCCGCTTGCGCGAGGCCGAAATGACCGTTGCAAAGCTTCGAGATGAAACGGGTCGCCTCAACATTGAAGACAACAGCCTCGTCAATGTTATTGCCGTTGAATCTGGCGAATCGAACGTATGGCGTTGGCGTATGTTCGTGCCCAAGGGGCACAAATACATGTGGCACGTGGCGTCTGAAAGGATACCGTACGGAAAGATACCCGACCGAGCTGGCAGTTCAGGCATTTCAAATGCACGATACTGGGAACGTGACAACGAGGTTCTTGTCACTGCTCGCCTCACAGAACTTGCCGACGGAAACTACTCGCTTTCGGTTTCATCACGAATTGGTAACTCGGACGACCAAATGGCTGGCGCGTCTATCGTTTTTCCCTCCGATCACTTGGCCTGGACCCAGGAGCACCCATCCCAACAGGTTGACATCGCCGGAAGAGCGTCGCAAGCCACATTTGATCCTTCCCAGCCATTTATGCTATTCTCTAAACGTCCGATGGCGGTACTTCCGAACGGTGACACTGATTTCGACTTCGGGCTGACTCATGGCCTTGCGATCTGGCTCGAACCTAAGTAGTCCAAGCGGGCGGACAACCATCGCGTGAACCGGAGAACGCGAGCTAAGCGATTTGGCCGTTAAAAACTTTTCCGCGCGTTCCCGGTTACGCAATACGTTCGCCGACTGAAGTAGTCCAATGTGGCCTGAACTGAAACCTGGTCCGCTCTACGTCATCGAGGTTGACGGAGCAGTCCTCGCCGAACTCACGGACCCTTCGTGGAGCGACATGTTTTGGTGTAACTACACCTTGCGTCCAACTAATGATGAGTCGGATGCGGCACTTCACAATCCGAGCCTTTGGAACGAAGTCCTTTTTGCTGTCCGACATGTGCGGACACAGACCATTGTTGAGCACTGCTTTTCCGGTGGGTTTGATCTATACTGTCAGAGAGAAACGGATCGCCTATCTTTCCGTTCACTGTGGCCGAGGTACGAAGACGCACTAAACCCACCAGGAGTGATTTCGCGTATGCTCGATCGCTATTGGCGGTGATGCGTTCGCAATAGAATCCGGCACATAAGAGCGGCGAACCATGCGATGAACCGAAGTCGCGGAGTTGCCGTTTTTGACAATGGAAAATCAATCGCCGCGACTCGGTTATCGCGGCCGTTATCCCGCTTGTGCAGTCGCTACTCATTATTTCGAAATTTGAAATGAAAATAATTATACTCTCAACATTCTTTTCACTCCTGATCTTCAACAATTTCGTTTGTGGGCAAGACCGGGAATTCTCCCACACCGAAATATCCGTTGACGTCGAATCTTTGGAGATTGGAAAGAGTTTGGCTGACACCAAATCTCTAGGCTTCGATTCTTGGCTGAATGTCTTCAATAATCAGAATTGGTCTCTGTTGCATTCAAGTGAATCTGAATACTTCTACTGCGCAATTTTTCGCCATAAACATCACGTGATTATTTGGTTCACCGACCGTAAAGATCTACTTAAACAATCGTCATTTGGAGTGTATTCAAATGATTTTAAGCCAGAGCGACCTGACCGCATTGCGAAGATCGGCCCATCCAAATGGGCTGTGGCAGAGCGTAAGATTGATTGGCCAACCGGTGGCTTAACGGCGACTGATAACGCAACCGTGCTCGAAATTGACCACTCCCTCGATGGATGGTTGCAGGTTCAGGTTGGCGGCACCGACACGACAAGACAACGCCGTGAAATACTGAAATGCGAGATCCCTTGGAACAAAGACGCGGGATAACAAAACGATGAACCGAAGCGGCGGAGTCGGGCGGTTTTTGGGATGGAAAATCTAATCCCGCCACTCGGTTATCGTAGCCGTTATCCGACTAAAGAGCCATCTTGTTGAACGACATCAACACACCCGGTGACTTCGATGCTGCTCTCCTCGCTTCGACGCAAGACGCGCTCCGAAAGGCAAACGCAAACGCAACGCGATTGCTCGCACGTCATCCAGACGCTTCACTAAATGCGATTTCCCGCCAGATCGGCAACAGGTGCACGGCTCGCGGATTGGTGATGCAAGTCTATCGACATGCACTCGCAAATGACTGTTTGCGCGACACTGCTATCGACCTGCTTTATCGGAAGATACTTCAAGAGTTTCCGTCCGGCTGGACGACCGAGGGGACAGTTAGGCCGACCGTTAAGATCGGTTCATGGTATAGTCACATGGTTCAATTCGCTCCGTCTGCGGGCGTGTCAGAGATAGCCGAGGCAATCGTCCGCGACATGGCTATCAACGACCCACCGCCGACTGGTTGGATTCCTGCTGACTGCAATGACACATATATTCTAAAGCTGTTCAAACGTCATTGGCCGACCAAATAGAATCGGATAACCATGGCGTGCACACGGAGCGGGGCTTGCGGCCGGATTTGAAATGGACAACTTTACTCTCCCCGCCCGGTGACGCCGGGCGTTCGCCGGCAGAAATCGATAGCGTACTCCATTGCTCCGCTTTCGCTTGACTCCCCGCAATTTACGGGACATGACGACTGATCGCATAACTCCACGTCAAACATCTCGCTCCGACACGAGCCACAACGGAATTACTCTGCAATCGCTTCGTCGGTTTACAGCGACGTTTGGCTTATGGGCGCTCGGCGTTGTCGCGATTGGCGTGACTGCGATATTTGCCGCGCGTAGCTCGGACCGCATTCGCTTTTGGCTTGGCGTTACCGCCTTCGTTGTTTTCATCCTCTACGGGCTGTATGATCTTGGATTGTTCCACGGATGATCTTTGCTCGGATGCGTGTGCGACAAGAGGCGGCGAACCATCGGTTGTACCGGAGCACGGCTTGCGGGCGTTTTTCAAGTGGCAAATCAACCGTCCGTGCCCGGTAAACCGTAACGTTATCCGACTGAAATGCGATCATCAATTGCCATCGCCTAAACCACCCCATTCCGCCAAAACGAACTTGCCTGTCCTTTTTACGCAACAACTGAGACTGACATGAGCTGGAGAACTGGCCTTTCCATTTACTTCGACATTCTTCAATGTATCGACAAACACGATTTGGATCCGTCGCATAGCATCGACCTAAAGGCGGACCTACTTCGCGTTTTCCTCGATCACGATATCGACCCGTGTGGACTTGACGATGATCCAGTCCTTGGGCCGATCTCCGCGCGTCTCTCGGAGATTGACAAGATTCGCGAGCGATGATCCCGCATGTATGATTCGTTCAAAATTGCCCGAGACTCTTCTCTGTATTCCATCGGGCATAGCGATGTTGCGAAGCATACGGCGGATAACCAGGACATGCACCGGAGTGGCGGTGGTTAGCTTTTTCGTTTTCTTGCAAGTCGTTCGCCGCCACCCGGTGATGTCTAGCGTTCGTCGACTGACTGAGGCATTCCTTTGCGCCGCTTTCGACAGTATTCACTACGCACTCTATTGATTATTCCGCTGATGCTGGCGATCACGACTGTCTACGTGCGTTACAACTATGAGCGCGACCGCGATGCTGTTTCACAATTGGGACCGACACACTATTTCTCTCATGTCGACGATCCGGTCTTCACTTCTTTAGGGCCACATGTCATCGGCTACTACGAATGGATGGGGCCTGCGTTTCTAGAGTCGCCGATGCGACGATACAACATTCCTTGGTTTGACAGAGTCACACGGATTCACATTCTTGATGATTCGCGCGTTACAAACGATTCACTGACGGCGGTGACGGATCTGTCACATTTATCGCAACTCTGGATCAGTGATGCGACGTTGCCTCGTGGCATGTACAATGGAGCAATTGATGGAGACGTCACCCTCGTGCTGTACGACTAACCGACGCAATCTGACGAGCGACGAACCAGGCGATGGACCGAAGTCGCGGGTAAGGCGTTTTGACACGGATACTACATTGCCGCGACTCGGTCATCGCGGACGTTCTGTCGACTAATTGATGTCCGAATCTGACACCCAATTGCGGCCAATGACCGACAGTGAGTTCAACGAATGGACGGACGTTCGCGCACGTGGCATCCGTTACTTTCGCCGAAAGTGCTTCGTAATCAATACAATTGTCGCGGCCGTCGGAATCTTGGTTCTTGCTGTTGTCAAATACACCGAATTTACACCGCTATGGGTTCGCTTGATGTTGCCGGACGTTGTGATTCCGTGCATGATCGGCTTACCGTTTCTATTGCACTTTTTCTTCACACCGATGATGTGGCAATCGCAAGAACAACAATATTTGCATACATTGGACCTTCGAGTTAAAAAAGACAAAGCCGCGTCACGGGGCGTGTAAGAAGCGACAGAACCATCGCATGCAACGGAGCCGGGCTTGCGAGTTTTCACGAATGGATCATCAACCTTCCCGGCCCGCTGATGCGTGCCGTTCCCCGAGTTGTAATGTCGCGATCTTTCGTCCTGTTTTCGTTGGTTGCGATTGTTTCGTGCTCACATTCCAGCCGCAACATGGACAAACCCACAATCGAATACAACGGCCAGTCTTTCCAACTGCAAGAATCCTTCGAGAGCTATGATGATTACAAAAACTCTTCAGCGCCTCTTGCATTGGCAGACCAAGAGCGCGCCGCAGAGGCGCTGATTTCATGTCCTGTGCCTTCATCGTTGGCATCGTCGCAACAGCTGGTTGGAGTTTTGGCGCGGACGCATTTTCCGGGATTCGCGTATGGGAATACGTCCGGCGCCGACCCAAACGACCGGGCGGCGTTCGTCGGTGGGCGACTGGAGATTCCGTTTCGATCGTCGTGGCGATACTTCACCTACAAACGCACTGATGACGGGTATGTATTGATCGACGACACTGTTGATGAGTCGAGTGAGAGAGTGTTTCAGGTGCGGATGAACGGACGCACTTTGGAATATCTGGGGCTGGAAGGTGACTTGATTTTTAACCGGCAGATTGCGGGTGACTGAACGCATTTCCGGGGAACCATCGGATGCAACGGAGGACCGGTGGTCAGTTTTTACGAATGGATGCTCAACTCCCGGTCCCCGCTGATCCGGGACGTTCGTCGGACTGAGAGAATCGTTTGCGAGATTGGCTGATTGGATACATCGAACACGCATTCGCTGGCGTCACGCTGGGTGATGGCACAACGCTCTACGAGGCGGCATTCCAATCGGACTACGGCTTTGACCAACGCGAACTAGCACTCTCCGAAAACGCCGAGAGAATCGATTGGCGACGGGTTCCGTTTGACGATCTATATTCTCGGAACG
The DNA here is from genome assembly GCF_000346505.1 of Aporhodopirellula sallentina SM41. Taxonomy (GTDB): domain Bacteria; phylum Planctomycetota; class Planctomycetia; order Pirellulales; family Pirellulaceae; genus Rhodopirellula; species Rhodopirellula sallentina. Next base: position 393 of record NZ_ANOH01000124.1, on the reverse strand, counting down.
ACGCCATATTCTTCATGAATTCATACGGCAAGAGGTTTTACTCCCCCGCGATCATGCGCGCTGTACTGACTGCCGGGATGCGCGATGGCTTGATGTATGAGGCGTTCATCTTCGATTTGGCTGGCTTCGTTCACGCAAAGAAACAAGAAGACATTCCGTTCACGACGCTGTACGATACAAATCAACGTGCTGCGTTCGTTCGGTTCTGCAAATTTGCCGCGTTCAATGCCCCTCGGGAATTCGGGCGTGACGACCCGCTGAAGATTCTCAAACGTATTCGGGAGCTCGAACCCGCACCCAATGGCCGACGAACCAAGCGATGAACCGAAGTCGCGGAGTCGTCGTTTTTGACAATGGAAAATCAATCGCCGCGACTCGGTTGTCGCGGTCGTT
>NZ_ANOH01000123.1 GCF_000346505.1 Aporhodopirellula sallentina SM41 | reverse complement strand
GGGCAAATCGACTTCGTCCAACCCGAATGTTCCTGATACGCCGCCCGACTGTACCAAGACGTCCGCTTGGGAGGCGACGATCGACACCTGCGGAACGTATCGATCCATCAATCATACCAACAAGAGCCAACCGTTCAGCTTCCACGCAGGTTTGGTACATATCGGCATGTGCGACGGTTCTTCCAGGACGTTGACTGATACCGTCGACCAAGGTGTGTTCCTCAACCTGATGCTACGTGACGATCGACAAGTCCTCGGTGAGTATTGATTCGTTAGGCTGCCATCGGCTGGATCCTCGACGTTAACAGGTTGAGTGTGCTCAAAGACTAAACTGGCGTCCCAAGACTAAGCCGGCGTTATCGCCCGCCACGTTCGACGGCATCGTCGTCGACTTGTGGGGCAACAACATGTCGTCGTCTCGTCCACTGCAGCGTTACAGTTCTTGCAAACTCGAGACGACGCCGTTGTCGTCGTAGTCGATGTGGATCGCTTTGCCGTTTGTATCGAGGCTGCGTCTTCCCGCTTCGAGGATGGCGGTACACAGGAGGGTGTCGTTAGCGGTGGCGAGTTTGCCGTCGAAGTCATTCGGGTGGGCGTTTCCTTGACGAATCTCTTCGGCTGCACGCAGGAATACTTCGATGCTGCGATAGCCGTAGCCGTTCTGGCCAGAGAAATATCCGTCGGCGTCCGGCGTGAATTTCATGAACAGTGGGTTCGGTGAACTGAAACCATCATTGTCCACTGCGAGCGAATAACCGCGATGAGCCTGATCGATGTTGACCTCCCCACCATGAGCCATCAGAAAGAATCGCTGCTGCGAGTGAACGTCTGCTTTCGGAGCAATCCATGACGACGTGTAGATCGCGGTGGCTTTGTTTCCGCTTTCGATGTTTTCCCAGTCAACGGTCAGAGTGATCGTGTCCTCGGTGGGGATGTCCATCGCATGGGCAACGCCCGTCGCGGCGGAGGCTCGAACGACCATCGGACGGGCACGGTGGCCGACGGACCAAACGTTGAAATCGATATGGTGCGCGTTTAGGTAGTAGCTGATGTCGCTCGACTTGCCCGCCCACGCGCGAAACGTATCGAGTTGTGACTTGGGCTGACTCATGTACGACTGAAAAAAACTGAAATCGCCAAGGTTGCGAACACGGTCACGAGCGTCGGTGTACAGCGGATCCCAACGTTTGTGGACCTCCATCGCGACGAGGACGTTTTTCTCGTTCGCCTTTCGCATGAGGTTCAGGTGTTCGTCAACCGTCTTCACGATCGGCTTGGCAACGAGAACATGCAGGCCTTTGTCGATCGCTTCCATCGCGATTGAATAGTGTGTGTCATCGGGGGTGAAAACGATAATGCTGTCTCCTGGCTGCAGCGTATCGAGTGCCGATCGATACGCAATGCCATCGCGTGGCACGTCGTCGGCGGGATAACTGTCAAAGGCAACGTCCATGTCGCGATAGGTTTTCGCAAGTGCGTTATTGAGGTGCTGTCGGATCGCGGGAAACTTGGTTCCGTTGGTGCCGGCCATCAACAACCGATCGACAAGCCCACGGCGGCGTAGATCGAAAAGTGTCGTGCCAACGATTCCGGCTTTCTTGTCGGAGGCGACTTCGGCGTCAGGAACAAACCCTGTGGTGTATTCGCCGGTTCCTACCATCAGGACGCTCATCTTCTTCATTTTGTTATCTCCCATCGCGATTGGTCGCGTGTTGTTTTCTAGATTGGGGTTGTCCGAGTTCGCAGATCAACCTCGACCAAGATGCTCTTTGGTTCGCCACGCATGAAATTACTTTTCTCCACCTCGCCGCTCCTCAACCGTTTCGTTTGCACGGGGTAACCACGGTCAAACCGCGTGCACGTACAAGATCATCATTAAGAACAAGAACACAACGACTAGGATGACAGCGAACCAACGCCAAATCAAAACCGTTCAACGGAAATCTTCCGGGATCCTCGATCAGGATTATTTTGAACTCACGCTCTACTCGCTGCATCAAACAAAGTACTCTTGGTCGGATGGGCCAGGAAAAACGGGCTGGTCAGCCGGGAACGAGCTCGCCAGCGAAAGCAAAATCAGAAAGCCGATCAAACGCATGGGGACACCGATCGCTGTGATGGTAGAGAAGAGAACGATAAACTGATCCGTGGTTGTGTGGCGGTCCGTGACGAGTCACCTCAAGCCAAGAAAGCCATGAAACTCATGAACCTACTTTGGTGACATCGCGAATCGTCATCCTGGACTATTCCGATTGACGTGTGATTTTGAATTTCGGAACGCTCGTATTGCTGTGATTGGACCGATAAGGGGTCGGTACGCGTTGGCATTGCGTCGTGTGACTGACCAAGTACCTTGGCGTATCGTAAGTACCTGCGTCGATTGGATCTTAGGAAGAACATGTTCGTTCACAATTCGAAGCTGATGCACGTCTTGCCTCCCAAGATGTACTGGGAAGCCGAGCAATTTTCCAAAGAAGTCGAACGATTGCTGCTTCCGTCATGGCAACTCGTGGGACTCGTCAATGAGATGCCCAAGAACGGAGACTTTGTTTCTCGTGAATTGCTGGGCATGCCGATCCTGATCCGGAATTTCAATGGCGAACATTGCACGTTTCTCAATGTGTGTCCTCATCGGCATAGCGTGTTAACGGCTCTGCCATCAGGAAGCAGCCCGAAGCTCTCATGTCAGTACCATGGGTGGGAATTCGATCAGGAAGGAAAAACGGCGCGTATTCCCGACGCACGATCGTTTCGACCTCTCAAAGGCGGACCGGAATGTTTACGTAAATTTCCAACCATTCGGTGCGGCCCGCTTATCCTCGCGAAACTGCGCCCGCAGGCAAACGACGACAACGGATTGCCTGCCAAGTTGGCCGCATTGGCGGGTGAATACCCTGCCGATCGTTGGGCTTTCTCGGAGCGATGGAATTATGACTTCGACGCAAACTGGAAGGTCGTCGTTGAGAACACTGTCGAAACGTATCATGCCGATGCGGTACATCCACAAACACTCGTTTTTGGAGATGGCGAGAGCGATTTGAATCATGAGATTCACGAATATGGATCGCATCTTCATGCGAATTTGGTCACGCCGGATTGGTACAAACGCTTTGCAAACATCTGGCTTTCGCGAATCGAATCCGATGTATCGCATCAATATCGTTTAGCTCATTTCTTTCCCAATCTGTTTTGGATCCGGATTGATGCCATGTTGCAGGTCATGAGTGTGGTGCCCACGTCGCCAACGTCCTGCCGGATGGAAGTTGCCGTCTTCACGCTTCGGGCCGAGAAAGAGAACGGCGTAACCCGTCAACTCACTAAGCATTGGGGGCGATTGAAATGCCGGGTCATCAGACGGATCCTGCAGGAGGATGCTGCGCTCTATCCGGGGATTCAACTGGGAATGCAGGCAAGTCCGTTTCGCGGAACGATTAGCGTGCGGGAGGAACTCGTACACGCGTTTCAACACTATGTCGCCAGCGGTTGTGAACTTGATGTCGCATTAAACTTTGACGACAAGCCCGAGGGGAGTGGTGTTAAGCCTATGGATCATCCCGAGGTGTGACCGGCGATCCGGTCGTGCCGCTCATGGCGGGCCACGCGTCGAAGTTGCGATCCATGATTTGGTCATTGACGCGTTGAATCACCCATCGGTTTTTGGGGGCGTCAACGTCGTAAACGAGACGCGGGCCGTTTGGGATTTGGAAGGCCGAACGCAAGGTTTCTTTGTTTGCGTTGGACTTGTCGAGTGAATCGAGGACTTGTTCTGCGTTCTCTGAGCGAACGACGTGAACCACACCGAGATCCGATTGTGAATGAACGCCCACGCAAAGATCTGCCTCGCGTTGGAAGACCTTCCACAGTCTTGATTCGGCCGACGCTTCCCATTTGGAAGGGAGATGGACCGGGCCTGCTGCGACGGCCGTGTTCCGCCACACGCCCGTGTTGTTCCACTGGCGAAAATCTTTTCCAGGACCGGAGAGGTGGACCACGCCCGACAAATCGTCTGCACCATCGTCGAGACAAAGGGTTATCGGTCGAGCTACGATGAGAGAGCGGGGGCCACGATTGACACCGCCGGCACTTAGCAGGTAGCCCGGGCCGCCTGAATAGATCTCGGGAGAGCTGTCGGCACCGTGGCCGATTCGGATGAAATAGTCGGTTGGCTTTTCGAGGATCCACCGCGCCGTCCGATCGGGTAATCGGTATGGCGACCAACACGCCCAAATCGCGATGTGTTGATTTCCATTCAGTTTCAAGTTCTCGGGGCGTTCAGGCAATAAACTGATCCAAGGTTTGGTCAACCCGACATGTCGATCACCCATCAGCGACGTATCGCTCGCGTGCGCGTACTGACGTCGAAAGGGAGGAAAGCGTCGAAAACGCAAACTCCCAACGGCATAGTTCCAATTGAGTTGATCGAGCACTCGCCGTGCCGCCGACTGAACTTCCGTGGATCCGAACGCTTCTAGGTTGAGCAGCGCCGTCAGCGTGTAGCCTTCGTAGGGAATGGAGTTGAATTCGTAGAGCCCGCCCGATCGGAGCTCTTCGATGAAACCGAGCAGCCACTTTTCCAATCCGTTGGCAATGTTGTCGTATGTGGCCGAGGAATCTCCATGCAGCATCAGCCATCGGTTTTTGAGATAGCGTGAACCCTCTGTCATGAGCAGATGGTTTTCGGTGTCGGGGACCAGGCCTGCCGTACGCGGGACCATTCGCAGAGGCTCTCCACCGTCGATTGGGATGAGTTTCTCGACGAGGTGATCGCGCGTCTGAGGGTACAGCACATCAGGATCGTCGCCGAACAGATACAAGATGGGAATTAAACCAGCCAGAGTGAAGTCGTAGTCACCGTTTGGATTGCCGGGCCAGGTTGATCCTACGTTTCCCCATGGTTCTTGCGACAAGAGGTAGTCGTTGGTGGCTGCCAAGTCAACGCCTAGCATCAAGCGAGCGAGGAGTGTGCGAGGGGCTTTGATCTTTCCTTCGCTCTTCCAGTCACCGAGCGGTCGCTCGGCCCAGTAGGCTAAGACTTTTCGAGTGAGTTCCGATTCGTCGTTCCAACGGATACTTCGTTCATTCGGCGTTGCGATATTTCCGGGTGGCAGAGGAACATGACGACGCCGCGAGACGCTGACGTAATCGATCACGAAGGGCAACGCAACAGCGATCGCTAAGAAAGCCGCCGTTGCAGCGATCAAGATTTCCTTCCTTCGTTTCGATGGCATCTTCATGAACGATCGCTTGAGAGAAAACGTGGTGGCATGTTCGGTCGCAAGCAGACGTGTTCGAAAGGGGACCAACGTGGTTCGGAATTATCCGAGCAGTTTGGCAAGGTCTTTCACGAACTGTTTGTCATTGCTTTTGAGAATGCGGCAGTCGGTGCACTGATTGAACTCGGCAAAGTCGCGGAGTGTGCTCGCAAGTTGCCGAGTTAGTTGTTCTTTTTGTGAGACTGATTTTTCGAGGACGAGGTTTTCGATTCGCAGAGTCTTTTCACGTTTGTCTGCCTTGGGATCCAATCGCCCTATGATCGTATCACCAAAAAGTATCGGCAGGCAAAAGTAACCGTGCTGCCGTTTGTGTTTCGGCACGTAGCATTCGATCTGGTAGTCGAAGTCGAATAACGCCGCGATCCGTTTTCGCTGGATAACGAAGTTGTCAAACGGAGATAGAAGATGGGTTCGTTTCGATGTGCGAGTGGAGGCAGCTGTTTCGACGAGATCAAGCGTGGAATAGTACGACGTGGGATTTTCTTGGATCTTCACCTCAACGATTTCACCGTCGTGGATCATCTGTTGAATTTGCCGAGACAGGTCGGCTTTGATTCCTTTGCGGAGATAGCGGATCTCCGGTTCCGAGGCGATTCCCTGTGCCTGAATCGTTCGAGTGATCAGGTGCCGAAGAAACTCTTCGTGTGATGGAATACGGGTGTCGACGCTAGAGGGCAGAACTCGTTCGGTGAGATCAAACACCTTCTGAAATCCTTCGCGATGGCTGACCATCAGTTCGCCCTCGATGAAAAGTTGTTCGAGCGCGATCTTGGCCGGTTTGGAACCACCCCAAAAATGAGACTTTCCCTCCCCGGTGTCTTCGAAATGCCGAGCCATCACGGGGCCTTCGGTGCGAATGTGCCGAATCATTCGCTGCATGAGTTTTTTGTCGGGAGTGTGCCAGTGTTTTTGCCCGCCGGCGATCGCGTTCATGTATGGAAGGCTGAACCGAAAATCTCGCATCGGCAGATACGAGGCCGCGTGTGCCCAGTACTCGAAGACCTTGCGATCTTTCTGTAAAGCGTCGAGGTGTTCTTTCCGAAAGTCCGGCACCCGAGTCCAGAGGGTGTGATGATGGGCTCGTTGGACAACCGAGATCGTGTCGATCTGGATGTAACCTAGCTGTTCGACACATTTCAACGCTCCCACAGTGCCGCGGCCGAGCGGGCTTTTTTTGTGGAGGCCCTGGCATCGGAGGACCAGTCGCCTGGCTTGTGGAATGGAGAGTTCAAACGATTGCACGAGGATGACACAGTGGAGGACGTGGACGGACATGGACCGACGAGCAAGCTAATTTAGCTGAGCGATGTCCCGGTGGCTGCCACGGGGAAACATGCAGCGGGCGGACGAGTTACAATGATCGTCATCACAGTTCACACCATCGGAGAAAATATGACCTCTCAGACGCGTGTCGTTTTGTTGAGCTTGTTGATCGCTGTTCTGCACGCAGCGGGGAACCACGTTCAGGCTGCCGACTTGCCGAAGCAAAAGCCCAACATTGTGTTTGTCTTGGTCGACGACCTTGGTTACGCCGATGTCGGGTTCAACGGATCGCAGTTTTACGAAACACCGAATATCGATCGGTTGGCCAAGGACGGAGTGATTTTCGAATACGCGTATATGTATCCGACATGCTCCCCCTCGCGAACCGCGATCGCGACGGGAAAGCAATCGTTTCGGACCGGTGTTTACACCGTTCCAGTGCTCGAAAGAGGGAGTGCGCAAGAGAACCTCTTTTCCCGGTGGACGGTGGGGGAAGAGCACACGATGTACAGCGAACCTCTCGCCGAAGCCGGCTACCGATCCATTCACCTTGGCAAGTGGCATCTTGTCGGTCCGTACCCTCGAAAGGAAATGGCAGCCGACTTTCCGTTGAAGGCCAAACTCTCTCAACCAAAGCCGTCGGATTTCAGTTGGGTCGAGTACCACAAGTCGGATGCGTGCCGAGTGTATTATCCGGAGGGACGAGGCTATTTGAAGAACATTGGGGGCACTTATCGAGGTGATCCGGCGTTAGAGGTTGGTGGGTATCAATCCGAGACAGGTGGCTACTTCGCCCCGTTCAGCAATCCGTTTCTCGAGCAGAAACCCGACGATGAGTGGTTAACCGATCGTTTAACAGATGAAGCGATCGAGTTCATGGGTGACCACCGAAACGAGCCCTTCTTTATCAATTTGCATTATTACACCGTCCACAGGCCGCTCCGAGCGCGGAGCAAAAAGCTGCTCGACAAATACATGAGCAAGCCCGGTGATCCGGTAACGGGCCAAGGGATGAAACAGGGGAAGCAGCAAGTTCTCGAAGCCGAGTACGCAACTATGATTGAGTCGCTCGATGACAACGTTGGGCGCATCGAGAAATTCCTTGTGGACAACCAACTGCGTGACAACACACTGATTATCTTCACATCCGACAACGGACAGAACGGGCGTAGCAATGATTTGCTGCGTGAATCCAAAGGGCATATTTATGAAGGTGGCATTCGCGTTCCAGCGTTCATCAACTGGCCCGGGAAAATTATGCCACGAAGGACGAAAGTGCCGATGATGGGAATTGATTTCTTCCCAACGTTCATGGAATTGGCCGGTATCCGGTACGAAGGTGTGCTCGATGGCGAATCGTTGGTGCCGTTGTTTGAACGTGACGAGTCGAGGCTTGCCGATCGGTCGCTGTATTGGCATCTAGCGAGTCGGTACAAGCATGGCACGTGCTCGGTCATTCGCAAGGGTTCGTACAAGTTGATCGAGTTTTTGGCGGACGGAAAGTTGGAACTCTATAACCTCAGCAACGATCCCAAAGAACAACACAACCTCGTCGAATCCATGCCGGAGACGACCGATCAAATGCGGTCGGAGTTGGTTCGTTGGCGACGCTTGAACGAGGTCCCGTTACCTCCCAATGCGGTCGTCGAGCGGTAAGTAGGTTTTGCGAAGGAGGAGCAGGCCTTTGGCTGCTTCGAACCGAACTGGGGCTCATCAGCCGGTCAGCGTTTGCCGCGTTTTTTTGAGGCAACCGCGGCTAACGTCCGTCGGCTGGTTGGTTTACAGAGTTTTTCGCAAAAGTTTTTTGGTGCAGGCTCGGAATCCATCGTTGATCGGGAATAAAACCGTGTCAGATGACTCCGATAGACGAGCGGTGAGAGCGGTGGGTTCTTGACACGTTGGGGCGTTCTGGTCGGCTACCAGTCGATGAACGGTAGTTGCGAATCGACCATGGGAGAGAGAGACATGTTGCGTATTGGGCGTTGGGATCGCGTTGCCTTGATTTGGAAAATTCTGTTCAAATGCCTGGGTGTGGGCGG
>NZ_ANOH01000122.1 GCF_000346505.1 Aporhodopirellula sallentina SM41 | reverse complement strand
ATGACGGCGTCCCGTCCGTCGTTCTTTCGCTATCGCAGTCAGCCTACTCATGACACGACTATTTGCCGGAACTCCGTTTGACATTCCGCCCGAGTGCGATCTGTGTGGTCGAGTCGAGTCGGAATGTCAGTGTACGCAAGCAGACAAAAACGCGGCCGAGGCACAGCGGCAACGTGAAGCAGACCGCTTGCCACCGGAGAAGCAAACGGCACGCATCGGCACCGAAAAGCGAAAAGGCGGCAGGACCGCGACCGTGATCAAAGGGCTGACCGCACGAGCGAATGATCTGCCCGCGCTCTTGTCGCAGTTGCAAACCGCCTGTGGAACCGGTGGCACGGTGAAGGCCAAGGACGATCTGATCGAACTGCAAGGCGACCACACCCAGGCCGCCCGTGAATGCCTCAAAGCAATCGGCTTCCGTGTGAAATAACCAGATTTCACCGTAGCTGCAGTCGCCAGGCTTCAGTGAGCATTCACCGTGGCTGGAGTCGCCAGACTTCAGAATACAGCCCCTCAACGTCCCGTACGTCGCCACGACTCCCGTAAGGTTCCCCGCTCACGGACACAACCGGACGCCATTCGCGCTATCCGGCAAAATGCTCTAGCATACAGGTGTCAGGCCACCCGCTCGGGAGGCGTTTCTCATCCTGATTGCAGGATTGCTGCTGTGAACCCAGTCAACGAATTGTCGCCTCAGGAATTGGCAGAAGTCCGCGACCAGTGCCACGCCTACGAAGTTGCATGGCACGAAAGCCCGCAGGCGACCAACTTGCAGACGTGGGTGGAACGCGCGCCGATGAAGCTGCGCCCACGCCTGTTTGCCGAACTGCTAACTCTCGACAGTGAACTCAGGACCGCTCAGTCGTACGAAGATTCCGGTCCGTCGCTCAGCGAATTGTGTCCGTTCGACGTTGCCGATTCGGTGTCGATGGGAGACGAGACACTCGACTTTGACTCGCTCGACGGGATCATCGAGAAGGCATTGCAGGATCAGAGTTTGGGCGTCGTCGATGAGGCCCGTCGTTCGCTGTTGAATTGTCCTACGCTCGCGGGCGTTTCCGAACAGGCCGCCAGGGCGCTCAATGATGGGCTGCAACCGCTCGATGCCGAACCGGGAACAGTGCTGCTCAAACAAGGACAGCCCGCAGCGGGTCTGTTCGTCATCGTTCACGGCCAAGTCGAAGTGTCCAAGAAGGTCAGGTCGTCTGAGGTGCGGTTTGCACGTTGCGAAGCGGGCAGTGTTGTCGGCGAGATGTCGCTGCTGACTGGAAAACGTTGCACTGCGACGGCCACCGCGATCTCGCCACTGGTCGCTCTGAAATTGGATGTCGACCGGTACAAGGAATTGATTCAAGAGTTTCCCGAAATTGAAATCGCGTTGAGCCAATTGATCAGCGATCGGTTGGGAAGTCGTGAGGTCGACGCGCTTTGTGGTCGCGTGATCAACGGATACCGCCTGAGTCGATGCATCAGTCGTGGTGGAATGGGCGTGGTGTACGAATGCCGTAGCAGTAAGTTCCCAGGCCGATCGCTCGCGTTGAAGATGTTGCGTCATGAGTTCATTCACGAACCCAGCACGATCGATAATTTCGAACGTGAGTCAACGGTTCTTCGGGCGCTCAGTCACCCCAACATCGTCACCGTCCTCGATGCGTTCATCGACTACCGTACGCGTTTTCTGGTAATGCCGATGTGCGACGGTCATGACTTGTCGCGATTGTTGCGGCGTCACGGGCGATTGGACGAAGAATGCGTGCGTTGTCTACTCGGGCAGATCACCGCTGGGCTCGAACACGCTCATCAAAATCAAATCGTCCACTTGGATCTCAAACCTGCCAATGTGTTGATGAGCCTCGATGGCAACGCCGCGATTGCTGACTTCGGTCTTTGCAACGTGATCGGAGCTGAAGAGTTGAGCGAAACGGTGATGGGCACCCCGGCCTACATGCCGCCGGAGCAATTACGCGGAGACGCCGTAGATCCCAACGGTGATTGGTACGCGTTGGCTTGCATGGCGTATGAGATGCTCAGCGGGAAAAAACTCTTTGACAGCCGCGATTGGATGAAGTTGCTGCTGCAGAAAGAACGCTTTGAACCCGAGCAACTACCCGGTGATGTTGAGATGAGCGACGAGCTGCGAAGTATCCTGCGAGCAGCATTGCATTACGATCCTGCTGATCGACAGTGGCCCACCGAGGACGTCAAATCGTGGGCGCGGCCGATCACGCGGTGGATGTGTGACGCGGTGGAAGGGTGACGCGGACGCCTAGCGTTCCAACGCAGCTTGGTTTTCGAGTAGGCGGTCGCGGATCACGGGAAAGATCTTGCTGCATGAGGATCTCCTACAAGATCCACTACCCGAAAGTAGAACCGACATAGGACTGCTAGTCCGACTCCCGTTTCATTTCTTCGTCAATCAACATCCGAACCGACGGTGTGTCGAGATCATCATATTGGCCGCCACGAATGCAGAGGATGCATGCGAGCACGCCTCCGCCGCCGAGTATCAAGGCGATCGGAAGTGCTACAAATAGAACGCTCATTGATTGTCCCTCCGAGATGATTGACGCTCTGGATAGGTTGGCCACGCGAGCGTCAGTGCCAACACGCTCACGCTGCTGATCGGCATCAAAATCGCGGCGATCAATGGACTGATTTTGCCGAACATAGCCAAACCGACCGCAATCAAATTATATGCCAGCGAAACGACGAGTGCGGTGCGGATCAGACGGTCCGTACGCATCGAAGCGGAGATTAGATCGGCAACACTCGACAGTCCGCCCGAGGCGATGAAGACCGGAGCTGCTTGGAGGCTGACCTCGGCGCCGCCACGAACCGCGATGCCAACATCGGCCGCGGCAAGCGCGGCGGCGTCGTTCGCCCCATCGCCAATCATGACGGTGGTCGGGTTCTCGCTGGCTGACATAACGCGATCGCCGTTTGGCTGTGTCGTGGTCACCGGCGTCGTTTGCTCGCGATTGTCGATAGAGTGGAACCGAGCATCTCCGCGGACGGCAGCGAGCTTCTCTTCCGGGCTGAGTCCGCCGAAGGCATCGTCCGGCGAGATACCGAGCTGCGACGCGATATGGCTCACGATGTCG
>NZ_ANOH01000121.1 GCF_000346505.1 Aporhodopirellula sallentina SM41 | reverse complement strand
GTACAGATCAGACGTCGCTTATCGAAACGGCAATGAGTGTCGGTGCAAAAACGGTTCTGCTTGTACCGTCACTCGCTGGTACTCGCATCGACCTTGGCTCGATCGAGAGAACTTTTGAGGTCACGGTCATCGCCGCCGATGAACTGTTCTTCAGCCAGGACGGGACGGTCGTAGTGAGCACTCCTGCGTTGGACGAGCTTCGCTACCGACTTGGGCTGGGCGAAGATTCTCCACCCAACTCTTTCCGCATGACTGGCGATCATTGGGATATCTGTTTCGAGAAGAATCGGTTCGTACTCGCCGACGCGATTGGCATGTGGTATCTCGCAGAGTTCTTGTCACGTCCTGGCAGAACACTGAATCCCGTCGAACTCGAAAACGCTCGCACTGGGATCGCGGCTCGGTCTTCCACCAGCGGCACGGGCGAGGCTTTCGACGAAGACGCTCGCCGTGAATACAAGCGGACCTTGGCCGATATCAGTGCCCGCATCGCGGAAGCAGAACGCAACAACGATGCAGGTACGCTCGAAACGCTGCAAACCGAGCAATACGAGATTCTCTCGCAACTTCAAAAGGACACCGGTAGGAGCGGCAAAGCCCGCGTCCTCACTGACGAATCCAAGTCACGCAAGAATGTGCGGCAAGCCATCAACCGTGACATCAAACGCATCGCCGAGCATCATGCGGAGCTCGCTGAGCACTTAAAGCTCGCATTCAAAGGCAATGCAATGTGCTATCGGCCAGATGCTGATCCAAATTGGGAATTCTGAAATTTCTCCTCGACTCACGCGATGTGCCAAAGACTCACGCCATGAGTCGCCGTGACTCCAGCTGAGAGATTCGCCTTCGTGCTGATCCCGCTGGCCCGTGTGTTTCTGTGACCGATCGGTCGTTCGCAGCACGGTTTCGCCGGCCGGAGTCATCGAACGAACCTCCAGCCGGAGGATATTCGTTTGAAAACTCAGGAAGTTTCAAAAGTCAGCGACATCGACTGGAAGTACATCCAGGCCAATATCCGCTGTCAAGCGTGGCGTGGCTATAAGGCCGGTGCGTACGCCCGGCAAGAACTCCGCGACATCGAACAATCGTTGTGGACGATGGTCGAGCGGTATCTCGAAGATTTCACGCCCGAACGTGCGACATTCAAAACTTACATCGACATGATCGTCTCGCGGGCACTCGCCAGGATCCTTGATTCTCGCAAAACCGCGTTTCGCACTCCGCCCGGCGGACCTGTCGTTTCACTCACAACGATGGTCGACGATCCCGACGGTGGCCCGCCGGTTGAATTGGCTTCTGCGCTTTCGCTGGAAGATCGCGACCGCGCCATCGGCAGAGAGACTCGCAGTGAAGAAGCGGTATTCGAGGAAGTCGAAGCGTTTCGCGTTGTCTTCGCTGAGTTGCCCGAACATCAGCAAGAACTCTGCAAGCAAGTCATGGAACACGGGCGCATTCCTGCGCGACTTCGTGCGGTGGGTTGAACGGTCGCTGAAACATCGTGGCTTGCGTTTGCTTCGACGATGGAGTCCTTGGCAACGTCTTTTCAGGACGACTGAGATTGAACTCCGCCGTACACACTGGAGAACTTCATGAGATGGCTGCTTGCAGGGCTGGTCACTCTTTCTTTGGCAATTCGAACCGCTCACGGTGACGAAACGGAAGACTCCAACTCTTCTCATGAAAAAGAAAAACTCACCTCGCACGGGTTCGAAGGGCTCGCTGAATGGAGCGAGTTCGGATGGCGAACCAATGGGGAATTGCCCATGGATGTTGCAGCGAGATTGCCCGTGATACCTTGATTCGCATGACTGACACCTCTTCGACCGTCCGTAGTTTACGCCGCGTGTTTCGAGAGAGCATTGTGGCTCGCGATCTCGCCGAGCCGCTTGCTTCTTTTGATGACACCGCCGAACTCGACGCACTGCGTGAGTTCATGCTGGACCGGCCGCTGTCTGCCCTCCTAAAACGCGAGCCTACTCACTGAACCGATGGTGCAGGTCAATCAGTGGACCATAGTTTCGCACATCCGCTTGCTTGATGGCGGCAATGTATTCGTCTCGAATCGGACTCGCTGCATTTCGCAGGTCGGTCGCGGGCCAAAGTGTTGCTGGTTGATCGTGTTGCATGAGCCAGATATTTGCCAGCAGTCTTGCCCACCGACCATTGCCGTCTTCAAAGGGGTGAACCCAAACGGCGCGGTGATGAAACTCAGCAGCCGTTGCGATTACGAGGGCACCGGTTTCGTCGTGCCGTTTGTCCGCCTCCATCGCAATGACGCCAAGCTCGGCGGCAATGACCTTTGGGCTCACTCCGATGTTCTTTTCGGTGGCTCGGATCTCGCCCGCCCAACTCCAGATCGAGCCGAGCATCTCGCGATGAAGCCCGAGTAGCCAATCGAAATTGAACGGTGCAATCTTCCGCGATGGTTTGGTGAGCAGGTACTTTTCTGTCACGCGCAGGATCGAAGAAAACTCGACTTCATTGAGCTCGTGTCGCGTTTTGATGGACTTCATCTTCAGGCCTGATCCATCAAAAGGCGTGGCGTCATCCTTTCCGCTCGATCCCAACCTCATGCGTTTGTCGCGCCCGGCGTTCACGACGCCCACAGTTTTCGGCTGGACGATGCAATCCGATTTTTCGCTTCTTCGAGATGCGATTGAGCCGAAGCTCGCGAGACAGCCTGGGACTCGAGAGCCACATTGCCTTGCGTAAGTGCAATCAAACGTTTGGCTTTTGCGGTGGCAATCTGATCTCGGAATTGCGCGGCGGGAATCTCTGTTAGATCGAGAGAGATACCCAAGGCGAGCAGAATGGCCTGCAAGTTTGCGAACGAGAATTCATGGTCTTCACCCCCGAGGATCCGGATCACGGTGGCCCGCGAAACCCCGCTGCGTCGCGCGAGATCCGAAACGGAGATATCGAGCTCTCGTTTTCGCTCTTGGATACGGGCGATTATTTCGGGAAGGGCCATGGCGAAACGTCCGGATTCTATGGAGGAGCTGATTGGCAAGTCGGGAAGAAAACCGAAGCTCGCAGGACACAACTATATTGTTGCACGCGTGCTACAAAAATCAATCATTCAATTGTGTGTCATCGACGTTACATCCCGCAAAAAACGACAAAAACGCGAAAATCCTTGAGCGAGACAGACACCCTGCCTGTCATTCACCACCGAATCAAAAAGCCGACGTTGGTCACTGACCGACGCCGGCTTTTTTCGTGGCTCACCACGCCGAGCGGCGACAGATCGCTCCGAACTCGTTTCAACTGTTGTCGCTCCGCGACTTGGGTGCGCGTTGGTCACGACCGGACCTTGGGTTGAAACCCAAGGCTGGCCCAATGCAGTCGCTCCGCGACTGTTCGGACAAGATGTTGGCAACCAACCGCGGAGCGGCGACAGTTGGGTTTCCAATGATTGATGGATGGTGGGGGGCACCAAACGGATGACCGGCCCTTGTCTCCTCCGATGGCTTCGCGAAGGTCGGCGAGGATTTTGGCGGCGGCTTTGTAGTTGGTCGTGCCGCGACCAGCCGCTGTCTTCTCGGCTTGGTCGTGGGATCGAGTGCAACGATGGGGCGGTGTTCATGGCGGCAACCTGGGGCCAAACCACATCCGAGTGATGGCAACCAATCATCAGATTGTCGGCGTGGGTATTACGTTTGGTGATGGAGCTTTCGAAACAACTACTGCGCTCAAGAAGGTGACCCCGAGATCGAGATCCTGTTTTATACCAATACCGGTATCTTCCTCGGGTATTTCGACGGGGGCATCCGACGGCCGATGAATGGTTCCGCTGCTGACGCGATTGGCAGATGGGACTGCTGCGGGGTGAGACGGCAACTGCGTTTTGATCGTAGGCAGAGCGTGTGACGCCGCGTTGAAGGTCGTCTCGTTTGTTCTTGGACCGCGACACTTTTCGCTTTGTCTGCGAAGTCGGATTCGTCGATGGGGCGGTTGCAAAACGAATTGAAATCCGAAACGCCCGCGGAGGAGTCATCCCCGCGGGGGTTTTCTATTTCGTCACCTTTTCATCTTTTGCTCATATGCGACAATCTCCACCTTACTCCACCAGTCCCAAGAACGAACCAATGAGCGATCTACCTAACTGCCCACAGTGCGACGGCGAATTCACCTATGAGGACGGACCCTTGCTCGTCTGTCCAACATGCAACCACGAATGGTCGCCGGCCGACGAAGTGGCTGCCGCCGAAGATGAGATCACTCGCGATGCGAACGGGAACGTGCTCGAAAACGGCGACTCAGTCATCGTCATCAAAGACTTGAAGTTTAACGGTGGCGTGGTGAAAGGCGGCACCAAGGTGAAGAAGATCCGCATCGTCGACGGTGATCACGACATCGACTGCAAGATCGACGGCATCGGAGCAATGTCGCTGAAGTCCGAATTCGTCAAGAAGGCCTGATTCACTCGCCATCTCGCGACGGAATCATCCAGCACGATCATTTCTAATGACGTTCCAGCGTTGGAATGATGAGCTGGGCTGTGCGCCGAGCACCTCGGTTGGAGCAAATTCGAATGAAAGTCGAATGTGCCGATGAATGAACGATGCGCGACCGTCGCACCGCGCCTTCTGTTCCGATGAAGCCATCGTAGTGTCGGAATTAGAAATGTAGTGGATCTTGTGAAAGATCCTTCGTGGGTGAGGGACTCGGTATGCTGGTGGGATCTTCAACAAGATCCACTACGCGAAAACGGAGTTGACATCACCGACATGTGGGCTACTTCAGCCGGATTAGGACTTCGTTTCGACGAAGGGGGCCGGGGGTGAAGGGAGGGTCGTAGGATGCGGTTTCGACGCCACTGCCTGATTCGCCGGGCGTTGCGAATGAATCGTTGGCAACGAGTCCTTTCGATTTCATCCAGGCTCGGAGTTTGGCTTCGGATTCCTTGGCGAGCTTCTTGTTGAGTCGACCGGAGAATCGTAGGACGGCGAAGCGTCCGCCGGCTCGTTTGCGTACGTCGACGTCGGGACCGGTAGGCGACGGTACGCCTTCGACCGCAACTTCTTTCGGCATCACGAACCCCATCTGGACTTCCGAATCCGCTTTGTCGTTCTCCATGAACACTGGCGTTGTCATCGAGATCTTCTGTTCGGATTCGTTCGCGCCGCTGATGTAGCGAAAAAGTTTCATGAAACTGCCGTCGCGACCTTGTGCGTCAATTTTGGTCGACGTTGCAACCAGCATCAGGTCGGGGTATTCGCGGACTTCAAAGTTGCCGTCGGACTCGATGACTTTGTATTCGGCTGATTCGTAGCCGGCTCGCGTGGATTTGTTGAACACAAACACTCCGACCGCAACCAGTACCGCGATACTCGTGAGATACATCATTCGTTTACGCATCATCCATTCACCCAACGAAAACTCGCAGCGACGATTCGGAAATCGGATCGTTCGCATTGGCAGGTTAGATGTCTGGCAAGGAGGGAGGTGGGGCGAAGTTTGAAGGGTGAGGGGTGAGGTTTGGAAAGGTTGCGCATTGGGTTGGGCTTGGCGAGGGGCGGGGGTTTCGCTGGGGTAGGGTTGTTGGATTTAGACGCAGAGACGCAAGGATGCAGGGTTCAGGTTGCAAGGTTCAGGTTGCAAGGTCCAGGTTGCAAGGTTCAGGGGGGCGGTTGTGATGCTTTCCTGTTGGGGGCAGCATTTTGCATTGCAATGAATGGGGTATGTGTTCAAGATGCTGGGGATAAAAAGGCGGCGGGAGGACTGTTGGAATTCGGGGCATGGAGTGAGAGAGGCACTTTGATGAAAGAGCCCTGGGAATTGGTTCGAGCGGTGAAGTCCCTCCTGCTGCCGAAGTGATTGGGCATCATTGATTGCGGGGATTCCGTTGGCAAAGGAAAACAGGGGGGCTGGTTTCGACGGCGTTACCAAACCATCTCTCGATACAGATCAAGCGAAGACGCAGTCGCAGACGACGAAAGGCTCCCATGGCCCTGAGGCGAGCGAACTGCCCTCTCTCGATACGCCCGGTCTGAGCAGAGGAACGCTCGGGACGATCGGCCGGTACAAACTCATTCGAGAGATCGGCCGCGGCGGCTACGGCATTGTTTTTCTCGCCAGCGACACCGAGCTCCATCGTGAGGTTGCGGTCAAGATCGCACGCCCTGAGATCACCGATAGTGAAGAAGGAGTCGAGCGGTTTCTTCGCGAGGCCCAGATCGCGGGAACGCTGCGTCACCCCGGGATCATTCCCGTTTTCGACTGTGGCGTTGAGGGGAAGCTGCATTACTACGTGATGCCGTACATCGACTCGCAGCATCTCGGGAAATGGATGGATGCGCGGAAAGACGACCCCGTCGACGAAAAGCAGGCGGCTGAATGGGTGCGTGACATCGCCGCGGCGATCCACTACGGGCACGAACAAGGCGTCGTCCACCGAGACATCAAGCCTCAGAATATCCTTTTGAATGCGTCCTCTGAATCGCCGTCCGGGTTCAGTCCGGTGGTGTTGGATTTCGGACTGTGCGGCGTTGAACAATCGGCGTCTGTGTCGACTAGCGTCTTGGCAGGCACGCCGAATTTCATGTCGCCCGAACAGGCAATGTTTGGCCGGAAAAGGATCACCAAACAATCCGATATCTATTCGATCGGTGCGGTCCTGTATCGGATGTTAACGGGAGAGACGCCGCATCCGGCGACGACGCTCCCCGAAGCGATTTTGATGCTTCACAACGAACCCGTTCGAAGTCCGAGAACGATTCGACCGGAGTTGTCGAAACGTCTCGAGACGATCTGCATGAAGTGTTTGCGGAAGGAACCCGAACGTCGGTACGAGTCTGCAAAAGCACTCGCCGACGATCTCGGCCGGTTTCTCAGTGGAGAGACACTGTCGGCAAAACCAGAAAGCCGATGGGAGCGACTTCAGTTCTCGCTGCGATACCGAGATTGGGAAGCAAGACTGGGATGGTCGGCGATCGGGATCAGTGTGGGGAGCTTTATCTGGGCGTTCGTGGGGGCTTTGTTAATCGTCGCCCGTGATGGCAGCAATCCTGTAGTGATCGAGCACATGCCGGCGCTATTGATGTTTGAAACATTGATTGTCTTGCCCGTGCACGGGTATGTGGTTTATCAAGGATGGCTGATGGTAAAACGGACGACAAAGTTTGTTCAGCTAGCGATCTCTGCGGCGTTGTGTGGGGCGTGGGCGATTTTCCATTGGGTCAGTTTGTTCCAAGGCAGCACCAGCCTGAAAATCTATGAAGGTCAGGAGTACGCGCACGTGATGGTGTTCTTGCTGATCTCAGCCGCGTTTACCGTGATCAGCGTCATCTTCGCGGTGGGATACTGGCTGGCACGCGGCAGGCACCGATCCGAACGCGACTTAATTTCCTCAACGGGATGATAGGGCTCGCCCGCACTCGCAAGATCGCTCTGCGGTAGAATGCCTGCATGGACATTGCCACTCATGCATTGATCGGATCCGTTGTAGCTGCGGGGACATTGGACAGTCATCCCGCATTGGCGGCAGGCGTGATGGTGGGGAACGTGCTTCCGGATCTCGATGCGTTTTCTCGACTCGCGGGCAAGTACGCTTTCATGCGTTTGCACCAGACGTACACGCATTCGCTGGGGGCTCGATCGGTTTGGCGAACTCGCATGGTTGTTCCCATTTGTGCTCGGGTACTTCTTTTTGTTTTGCAACGTCTTTCGGCTCCCTCGGCAACCGGAGTTGGTATGGGCGGGTTGTTTTTTAGTGATCACGACCGGTTGTCTCGTGTTGGGCTTCTCGATCTTCGGCGTCATGTTGACGGTGCTGGCGATAACATTCGCGGTGCTCGCCTATGCGATTCGGCTGCCGAGTTATCACGGAATCTTCTCTCAACCAAAGTCGAGCGAATGGGAGGAATGTGATTGCTGAAGCCGAGGAACGCGGCTGGGTTGCTCGGTGTCTTATCGCTACGTGTCTCGTCGCTCGGCGTTCCGTTGGAGAATCGAACGGACTTGAAAACTGCTCCTTGACATGCAGATATTGCCGTGCGTAGGATTGGGCAATGTGCACCTTTTGGTGTTTGTTTTGTCCGGCTCGGTTGCGGTCTTCCTGGTGATTGTTCGCGGTGTTATCGCGTTTGCATTCGGGGTGATCGGTGGACTGTTGTTCGGTTGATTTCACCGCGTTCTCTCTTTCGAAGGTTTCTTATGCTCAGCGAACAAACCATCCGAATCATCAAGCAAGTCACGCCGGCGGTTGCGGCCAACGCCGATACGATCACCTGCAAGTTTTATCAGCGGATGTTCGCTGGCAATCCCGAGGTGAAAGCGTTCTTCAATCAGGCCCATCAACAGAGCGGACAGCAGCCTGCCGCGCTTGCGGGGGCCATCTGTGCCTATTTTGCAAACATCGATAATCTCGATGTGCTCGGTTCGGAAGTGGAGTTGATCGCACAGAAGCACTGTTCGCTCGGTGTGAAGCCGGAACACTATCCGATCGTGGGAAAACACCTGATCGATGCGATCAAAGATGTGATGGGCGACGCCGCCACCGACGAGATTTGTGCGGCAGTCGGGGAAGCGTACGGTTTGTTGGCGGACGTTTGCATTGGCCGAGAAAACGAAATTTACGATCACTTGCAAAACCAACCCGGCGGTTGGAATGGCAAGCGAGACTTCCTTGTCGAACGGAAGATTGCCGAGAGCGACATTGTGACTTCGTTCTATTTGAAGCCCGCAGACGATGGAGCGTTGCCGACGTTTCTGCCCGGTCAGTACATCACGGTTCACTTGGATCATCCGTCAACGCCAACTTCGCCGCGCAACTACAGCCTTTCGGATTGTCCGGGTACCGGTTACTTTCGAATCAGCGTTAAACGGGAAGTTGCCGGAGCGGCTGAGGCACCCGATGGAGTGATTTCCAACTATTTGCATGATCATGTCGGTGTTGGCGACGTTATCGCCTTGGGACCGCCATGCGGTGAATTCACCCTGGATGTTCAGTCTCCCTTGGAACGTCCGGTCGTGTTCATTGCCGGCGGGATTGGGGTAACGCCGCTGTTGTCGATGGCTAAAGCGTTGGTGGCGGCAGGCAACAAAACGCCCGTGTACTTCCTGCAGGCGGCCCGAAATAGTGGCGCCCATGCGTTTCGTGATGAGGTCCGCGGTCTGGCTGATCGCGAAGCCCCCGTGGTGACACGTTTTATTTACGACGCTCCGCTACCGACCGATGAGTCGGACGGGAAATGCGACGACGTCGGGTTGGTTACCAAGGAGTATCTCGCCGAGAATACCCCGACCGCGGACGCGTTGTATTACTTCTGCGGGCCGAAGCCGTTCATGCTATCGATCGAAAGATCGTTGAACGAATTGGGCGTCGATTCTGATCGATTGCACTGTGAGTTCTTTGGGCCGAAGCAACCGCTTGCTGCCGTTTAGAACTGTTTGCAGCGATGAGGCTTTGGTCGCAGTGAATCGATATGCGAGCGAGGGACGATGGGGTGTTTCGGCCTCAAGTCCTTCGTATACGCAATCGACTTGATCGGCGAAGAACGGCAACGTCGCGGAACTATCGGACGAGGTCGTACTGGAACGATTCAGGGTAGAAGATGATGTATGCGATGACTAGCAACGCCGGCAAAACCGTGAACGCGAGCATCATCACAACGAGCCGCATAAAGTAGCGGTCTTCGTCACAGAGGTTCGCCGGATCTTTCTTGACTTGGTAGCGAGCGGAACGTAATCCAACGTTGTTTGTCTGGTCCGACCACGTCGTTTTCGGTGGACGCGGAACGCGAGGTTGATGCGAGACAAGAGCAGGAACCATTGGCACTGCCTCCGGTGTAGGCGTTATTCGCGAAGACGGGCCTGGTCCGATTCTTCCATGAAAACGCGAGTGAGTTGGCTTCTTCGCAGAAGCGAGATTGAAACGACCGGACATTCATGCACGATGCGAGCCAATCGCGTATTCGATGCGCAGGAGCCGCTTTGAGACGGTTTTGTGTTCACCCCGGTTGCCACAGCGTCAACTGAGGTTGACGTTCGTTGGCAGGATTCGCCTTTGCCGGTGTCTGGTCTAAAATTGAGGAATGGAGTCATCGTGGACATCAGCGAAGTCGCCCCGGCGCGGCGATCCGATTGCACCAGAGTATTTTCGTGCGATCGCAGAAGGGACTGTCGACTGGGAGAGTTGGCTGTCGGGGGAAGGAGAGGTTCTGTGGGTCAACGAGGCGGTTGAGCGTTTTACCGGCTACGCGCCTGATGAGTGTTTAGCGATGGACGATTATCCGTTGCCGCTGATTGTTCCGGATGATCGCCAACGGATGGCTGTGCACATGAAGGATGCGGCCGGGGGCAGTACGAAGAACAACATCGAGTTTCGCGTGCTGCATCGTGACGGATCGACACCGTGGGTAGCGATTTCGTGGCAACCGTTGCGGGGCCGCGACGGCGAGGCTCTCGGGTTTCGTGCGAGTGTTCGTGATGTCACGGAAAAGCACGCGATGCGGGAGCAGTTGCGTTTGCAGAACGAACACCTCGAGCAACTCGTTCAAGAGCGAACGGCGAAGATCGCACAGCTCGAGGAACATCGTTTGAAGATGGAGCAACTCGCCGCGATCGGTGAACTCGCCGCAGGAGTCGCTCACGAAATCAACAACCCGCTGGCCGGAATTCGCAACGCGTTCGCTTTGTTGAAACGGCATCTGTCCAAGGACGTCAAACACTATGACAAGCTCGAGTTGATCGACGACGAAATCGAACGTATCAGCGGCATCACGCACCAGATGTATCAACTTTATCGCCCGAGCGAACAGACGGCGTCCACGTTCTCGATGGACGAAATTCAACAGCACGTCCTCTCACTCACCTTGCCGACCGCTCGCAAGAGTCGCGTGACCGTCGACTGGGATACGGACCCACTGCCCGCCGGCGAAGGGCTCGAGATGAACGAAGTCCATCTTCGCGCGGGCGAGGTCAAGCAAATCCTGATCAACCTCATACACAACGCGATCCAAGCGTCCGAGAAAGGTGAACGGGTTCAGGTCACCGTCAAACCATCCACCGGTGGCGTGCGGATTGAGGTCACGGACTTTGGGTGTGGAGTGCCTGACGAACTACGAGAGAAAATCTTCTTTCCGTTTGTAAGTACCAAGATCGCGAAAGTCGGCCAGGGAATGGGACTGGGTTTGTCGGTGACGAAGGGACTGGTCGAGGGAATGCGGGGCGACATTCGTTTGCAAAGCCGGATCGGCGAAGGCACCTGTTTTACCGTTGAATTGCCACGCAGATTGTCGTCGATATAGGCCACTTATGAATCAACAGCCACCGAAGATCCTGATCGCTGACGACGAGCCGTTGTACCGTGAGACAACGGCAGAGTTCCTGCGCGAGGAGGGGTTCGAGTGCGTGTGTGTCGAAGACGCCCACGATGCAATCGACGTTCTGCAAAACCATTCGTTCGATTTGATCCTCTCGGATCTCAACATGCCGGGCAACCTGAAGCTCGAACTTCTTCAAGAAGGACGCACCGCGTATCCCGAGACGCCGATGATCATCGTCACCGGGGTGCCTTCGACCGAGTCGGCGATCGAGAGCGTCCGTTTGGGAGTGACCGATTACCTACTCAAACCGGTCAAGCTCGATGAGTTGTTGGTTGCTGTGCAGCGTGCGTTGCCCGCCCAACCGCGACAAACCCAAAGACAAGAGGCCCGACCGCAAAACAATGGTCACGCCGAGCCTCTGCCTGCAAATATCGCCGGTGCCCCAACCACGGCGATGCCCGAGTTTGGAGACGTGATTGGCCAAAGCCCGAAGATGCTCGAAGTGATGGAGATTGTTGAGTGCGTCGCACCTAGCAACACGAGCGTCCTGATTACCGGCGAGAGTGGTACCGGCAAAGAGATCATCGCGAGGGCGATCCACAACCGCAGTCAGCGAGGGAGCAAGAAACTGCAGGTGATCGACTGCACCGCGATTCCTGATTCACTCTTTGAGTCAGCGTTGTTTGGTCATGTCAAAGGATCGTTCACGGGTGCGGTGAAAGATCAAGCGGGACAATTGAAAGCGGCCGATGGTGGAACGGCATTCTTCGATGAACTCGGGGAACTGCCGTTGGTTTCGCAGTCGAAATTGTTGCGGGTCATTCAGGAGCAGACGTTCACGCCGGTCGGTGAAGACAAGCCCGTGCGGGTCGACACGCGTTTTCTATGTGCGACCAATCGTGATCTCCAGGCCGAAGTGGATGCCGAGCGGTTCCGTCGAGATTTGTTTTACCGTTTGGCGGTGATTCATATCGAGTTGCCACCACTGAGACAGCGTGGTGATGATATTTTCTTATTGGCGGAGTACTTCTTGGATCAACTTCGTACGCCAGGATCGAGCGTGCATGGTTTTTCTGCAGAGACGCTGGATTGCTTTCGCCGGTATCGTTGGCCCGGCAACATCCGTGAACTACGCAACGTCATTGAACGATCGCTTACGCTGACCAAAGGCGATCAGGTGCAGGCGGCTGACTTGCCCGCCGCGATTTTAGACCCATCCGACGCCACCTCGGAATCAACCGGCGTCGATGACTTGGCTGAGATTTCGAGGGACGAGGCACTCGACCGAGCCGACCGGGCTTACTTGTCCGCTTTGCTCGAACGGCATGACGGCGTGATTGCGAAAGCGGCACGGCAGGCGGGATTGTCGCGGCAAGGAATGAATAAACTTCTCAAACGCCACGACATCGACGCCAACCTGTACCGCGGGTGAGGTCCTAGCGAGAGATCGCGGCAGGGTCGTTGGAGCGATTCGCTCTATGGAGACTTACTTCGATGGAGACTCTCTCTCGGTAGAAACACTCTCTCTCGGTCGAAACTCTGGGTAGTCCATCGTGATAGCATGACGGGGCGGATTCTGCTGCTGTGTTTCTCGACGCTTTTCGCGAGCGATTGATCCGGATGAGCGAATCCGGAGCAATCGGTGGACAAACGCGATACCGAGAGGCCAAACCGGTGTTCAAACCCGGCTAGTAGCGGGAGGACCGCTCTTTTCGCTGATATTTTCTTTTCAATGTGGTTGGCAAGGATAGAGAGATGATTCGACGTTTCAAATGGATTTCGTGCGCGGTGGCGTTTGCCGGCGTGGTGGCCGCAACATCGGCCGAGGTTCGGGCAGACGACTGGACCCGTTTTCGCGGGCCGAACGGATCGGCGGTCAGCGCCGAGAGCGAAGCGTTGCCGGCGGAGTGGTCACCGAAAGCCAACCTTGCCTGGAAAACGTTGCTGCCGGGAGCGGGCGTGTCGAGCCCGATCGTTGTCGGCGATCGAGTCTTTGTGACCGCTTACTCTGGTTACGGTTTGGATCGACAAGAACCGGGCGATATCAACGATTTGGTTCGACATCTCGTTTGCGTTGATTTGCCAACCGGCAAGACGCTCTGGCAGAAGGATGTCCCGGCCGCGCAGCCCGAGGACCCATACACGGGGATCGGCGTGACCGCTCACGGATACGCGTCGCACACGCCGGTCAGCGATGGTGAGAACGTGTATGCGTTTTTCGGCAAGAGTGGTTTGTATGCGTTCGATTTCGACGGGAACGAACTTTGGAACGTCAAACTCGGCAGTGAGTCGGACCCGCGGAAATGGGGCTCCTCATCGAGTCCGATTTTATACGAGAACCTGGTGATCGTGACCGCGGCGGCGGAGAGTCAGGCGATCGTTGCTGTTGACAAAGCCACCGGCAAAGAGGTTTGGCGAGCGGAGGCCAAGGGGCTCGATAACATGTGGGGCACACCCTTGTTGGCTGAAGTCGATGGTCAGCGAACCGATTTAGTCATGAGTGTCCCCAAAGAGGTTTGGGGGCTCGATCCGGAAACCGGAAAGCTGCGTTGGTACGCGGCCACCTCCGATGCCGATCAGGCTCAATCGAGTGCCGTGGTTGGTGACAACGTTGTGTACGCATTTACCGGACGAGGCGGTGGCAGCGCGTCGGTGGAAGCAGGCGGAAGCGGGGATGTGACCGACAGCAAGATCGCTTGGACCGGTCGCGATTCGGCGAGGTTTGGTTCGCCCGTGTTCGATGGCGAGCGGTTGTACCTCGTTGCCAGCGGCATATTGATCGTCATCGATCCTGAAAGTGGCGACAAGATCAGCCAAGTTCGATTGGAGGGTGCGTCGCGCGGTGGCGGCATGGGGGCACAAGACTACGGATCACCCGTGATCGCGAACGGTAAGTTGTTTTACGTCAACGGTTCGGGACAAGCGTTTGTGTATGCGTTGGGTGATGAGCCGAGTTTGGTCAGTATGAACCGTTTCACTGCGGAGAGGGAATCCTTTGGCGGAAGTCCAGCGGTTTCGCAGGGACGTTTGCTCGTTCGCAGTGACAAGCATCTGTATTGTGTGACGGATGAAAACGAAACCGTGGACCCGGAAGACAACCAAGTGGCGTTCGCATCAACTGACGATTCGGGAGGCTTCGGCGGCGGAGGAGGTCGAGGCGGCCGCGGCGGTGCGGGCGGACGTGCTGGTGCGGGAGGCCGCGGTGGTTTCGGTGGTCGAGAAGGTCAGCGTGGCGGCGGCCAGCGTGGCGGAGGCGGCGGAGGCGGCGGTGGATTCCGTGGGGGACGAGGCGGCGGAGAAGACACTCGCCCCGACCGACCGCAGCGCCCGGAACTCGCGTCTTAACGCGGCGGTCCGCGAAAGCCTCCTCTCCAATGTTTGAATATTGAGTGGCGGTTGACTTGCCCGGGGGTGTAAGGGCGAGACGACTGCGGTGAACCAACGCGGGGGAGGATGTGTCTATTAAGAGTCTTTTGATAATTGACGTGTCCGATCTCTGTCGCTGAATTCGCCCGGATTTAGGCATGTGGATTTAGGCATGTGGAGTCTGGCACGCGGATTCGGGCGACGTCGGTTACGTTTCTCTTGATGACGTTCGAATCCTTTCGTATTGCCGACATTTTCGGATAGGTTATCAGAGCTGACGCATCTTCCAACGATCGATGTTCGGGACCCGAACGCGATCAAGACGAAAGGTTGATTCGGATGACAAAGAGTGAGGCTCCGACAGGAATGGTTGCTTTTTTAGGCAGTTGCCTCGTTTCGGTTTTGACCGTGGCCGGCAGACTGAGTGATGAGGGAGTCGACATCGGCCGCCGCACGCTCCGGCATGCCCCGTCTCCATCGCTTGTCATCACGCCGAAGGCGAACAAGCTCATGGAACTTTCTGATCTCTCGGATATCGACCTGTTTCCTGAAGGGAGTGGGCTTCATTTCATCCGCTCGTCGGATCTGAATGCCATGACCAAACGTGAACCTCGTCTGGAACAGGCCGGAAATGTACGTGCCATGGTGACGGTAACGAAGGTTATCCCCAAGGCGTTCGATGTCGGTGAGAATCTGCAACCACCGTTGCCCGAACTGCCCGAGTCGCAGGATCAATACGACGAGGCGGAGCAAATCGAGGGCGTCACTCTCCGGTGGGTAAAGTAGCGACGGTGGGATCGGAGTCCGATGGGGACGCACTGCGTTGGGCGAACCAGGGATAGATCGCAGGGATCACGATGCAGGTGAGCAGCGTGCTGGTCACCAATCCGCCGATCACCACGGTCGCGAGCGGACGTTGCAGTTCCGCCCCATCGCTCGTCGATAGGGCCATCGGTAGGAACCCGAGGCTTGCGACCATCGCTGTCATCAACACGGGGCGTAAACGATCGTTGGCGGCACTTTTGGCGGACTCTCGCGGATTTCTGCCTGCTTTGCGATGGTTTTCGGCATCGGCAACCCATACCAATCCGTTCAAAACGGCAACGCCCAAGAGTGCGATAAAGCCGACGCCGGCGGCGATGCTGAACGGCATTTGACGCAACGCCAATGCGAAGATTCCACCGCTCGCGGCGATCGGGACACACGTGAAAATCAACGTTGCCAAACGCAACGATCCGAACGATGTGAACAGCAACATGAAGATGATGATGAGTACCATCGGCGTGATTATCGCGAGCCGTCGGCCGGCCGATTGCAGGTTTTCGAAATCGCCTCCCCAATGCAATTCGTACCCAACCGGTAACTTCACATCGCTCTCGACAGCCGACATGGCGTCGGCAACGAAAGACGCCACATCTCGGCCACGGACATTGGCCGAGACGAATGTTCGGCGGCGTCCGTCTTCGTGTTCGACCGTCGGCGGAGTCTGTTCGAGACGGATGGTTGCCAATTCATAGAGCGGAACCGGTTTTCCTCCTGCCAACGACACTGGCAACTGATTCAGCTTGTCCACATGGTCCCGCCACAGGGCAGGCAAACGCACGCGAATCGGGAACCGGGCTCGGCCGTCGAGAACTTCCCCGACGGGGCGCCCGCCGATCGCGGCAACAACGTCCATCACTTGTTTGGCCTCGATCCCATAGCGTGCCAATGCACTGCGATCCGGTTCGATGGTCAACGTTTCCAGTGTGGATTGAATGTCGGCTTTGACGTCAGCGGCCCCCGGCACACTTTTGAGTGTTCGTTCAATTTGTTTCGCTTTTGCTGCGAGCGTGTCGAGGTCGTCACCGTAGATCAAGATGGCCACGTCGGCTTTCACGCCTGCGACCAATTCATCGACTCGCATCTCGATCGGTTGCGTGAACCCGAATGCCACACCGGGAACGTTTTCATTCAGAACGATTTCCATCTCGCCAATCAGTTCCTCGCGTGTTTTGGGGGTTGGCCAACGGTCGGGCGGATGCAGCATCACCCAGACGTCGCTCTGGTGAACACCCATGACGTCATTGGCGATTTCGGGTCGCCCCGTTTTGGTGAACACGGTCGCGACTTCCGGTAGGGCGAGCAAATGCGACTCGATCTGTTGCGCCATTTGTTCGGCACCTTCGAGCGACGCGCTGGGCAGTCGAACTGCTTCTACGAGCAGGTCGCCTTCGTTGAGCCGAGGCATGAATTCGGCACCGAGGTTGAGGGCAACGGGAATGCTGACCGCAAAAATGCCAAACGCGACAATTGTCGTCACGAGGGGCGAAGCAATGGCAGCACCCACAGTCGGCAGGTAGATCTTCTTGAGCATCCGGATCAGCCACAGGTCTTTCTCGTGCGTTTGCTTTGGCAAGGCCAATGACGAGAGGGCCGGCATTAGTGTCATCGAAAGAAGGAAGGAACCGAACAACGCGCAGAGCACGGTTAGTGCCATCGGGCGAAACATTTTTCCTTCGGTGCCCTCGAGCAATAGCACCGGCACATAAACAATCGCAATGATGAGTTCGCCGAACATGGTCGGTCCGCGAACCTCCACGCAGGCATCGCGAATGATTTTCAGTCGAGCTTTGCCGGGGACGCTGTTGGATAAACGTCGCACACAATTTTCGACCATGATGACGGATGAATCGACAATCAAACCGAAGTCAATTGCACCGAGGCTCATCAAACTCGCCGAGATCCCCAACGCCCACATCATGTTGGTCGCAAAAAGCATCGATAGCGGAATCGCGAGGGCGACGATGATTCCGGCTCGCAAGCTGCCGAGGGTCAGCAACAAAACGATCGCGACCAACACGCCGCCTTCGAGCAGATTCTTCATCACCGTTTGGAGCGTGCGATTGATCAGCGACTCGCGGTCATAGATGATTTCCAACGTAACATCGCTGGGCAGAGTGGCACGTATTTCGTCGATCCGTTTTTTGGCCTTGCCGACAACATCTCGAGAGTTTTCTCCGATTCGCATCATTACCATTCCGGTAACCGCTTCGCCGCGCCCGTCACGACTGACGGCGCCTTGTCGTGGCATGGCCTCGATCGATACGTCCGCAATATCGGATACGAGCAAAGGCGATCCGTTTTCGCTGCGTCTGAGAACAATGTCGCCGATGTCATCGACGCCGCTCAGCAACGCTTCCCCGCGAATGAATCGTTGCTCGTCATGATGAACGACGTATCCACCACCGGCACTCGCGTTTGCGTTCTCGATGCGTTCATACAGTTCGGCAAACGTCAGCCCCTGTGCCATCAGCGAGTCTGGGTCCGGGCGAACTTCGAAGGTTTGATAAAAACCACCCATCACGTTGATTTCGGTCACACCGTCGACTTGTCTCAGTTTGGGTGCGATCTCCCAATCCAGTAGCGTCCGCAGTTCCAACGGAGAACGTAGGTCGCTCCGGACTTCGAACTGCAGGATTTCTCCGAGTGCGGTCGTCATCGGTCCGAGTTCCGGGGGGCCGTATCCGTCCGGGATGCTCGCCGCGGCGGATGAGAGTCTTTGGTTGACTTGGTGGTTGGCAAAGTAAACGTCCGTGCCTTCGTTGAAGACGATCGTGATCACGGACAATCCAAACTTCGAGACGCTGCGGATCTCTTCCACGTCGGGCAAACCGCCCATCGCCCATTCGATCGGATACGTGACGAGTCGCTCGACACCGACCGGTGGCAGTGAGCCCGCCGGCGTGATCACGGTGACCTGAGTGTTTGTCAAATCCGGTACCGCATCGATCGGCAGCATCAATGCACTGCGGGCACCGGCGGCAGCCATTGCGAGAACAGCAATGATCACGAGGAAGCGATTCTTCAGCGAGAATTCGATTAGCTTTTCCAACACCGTTCTATTCCTCACCTTCGAGGAGGAGTTGGCTCTTGAGCAGGAAGGCTCCGGACACCACGACGACCTGGCCGGGCGAAAGCCCTTGGCGAATCTCGACGCGTTGCTCGCTCGCCTCGCCGAGTTCCACGGGGACGGGGAAGTAACCGTCTCCGTCGGAAACGAAGACGCTCTCAATACCTTCCAAATCAACAACCGCCGATCGTGGCACGGTCACGATATCACGCCGCATTTGCGTTGGCACGGACACCCGCGCGAACTGTCCGGGACGAAACCGACCATTCGAATTGTCGACTTGTGCCACCAGGGGAATCGCTCCCGTTTGAGGATCCACCTGGCGTCCAACGTAGTGAACCGTTGCTGTTTGAGGTTCACCATTGACCGACGGTACCGTTACCGAGACGGTGTCTCCTTCGCGAACGTGAATCGAACCCCAGTCGCGATTTCGGATATCCGCCTCGACCCAAAGGTGCGCGGTATCGGCGATCACGAATAGTTCTTCGTCGGCGGAGACCCGTTCGGTGGCCGAAAACGTTCGTCGTTCCACGGTTCCCGATATCGGGGAGCGGACCGTCAGACGTGAGACATCAGTGTCATTGGGCGAAAGATCCAAACCGCTCGCCGAAGTTGGTGTTGATCCGATCAGCGTCGCGAGCGTTTGTCGTGCGATAAGGACTTTTCGTTCCGCACCCGCGAGATCCGCTTGCGCGTTCAACATTGCCTGTTCGGTTTCAAAGAGTGCCTGCTCGATCGTCGCTTGCAGTTCAGCCGCTGCCTGCTGCCGATCGCTCTCTCGTTCGCGAACAATTCGTCCGCTGATCGCGCCGCTATCACCGATACTGCCAACGGACCTCGCGATCTTTTCAGCCAGCATTGATTTGCTGTACGCGGTCAACAACCTTCCCCCAAACATCCCGGTGGTTTGATCACTCACCATCTGTTCGATCTTTTCGACCGGTTGGCCGTCTCGGATCATGTCGACCAGGACGCGAACTCCGTCGTGAATCTCATTCTCCCAGTTCGCCGCTTTGGATGCGATTTTTTGTTCCGAAAGAGCCGCAAGAATGCGGTTGCGTGCGTCGCCGATTGGCGGACTGCTCAGCTCCGCAATCGGATCTCCTTTGTCTACCGAGTCGCCGACTTTCACCAAAACGGATCGCAATACTCCGTCGGTCGGCATGCGGATCGCGACGTGTTTGGTGTCGTCGTACGCGAACCGTCCGGGCAAAACTCGGTGGAGTTGCATGTCGGTCCTGCGGACAGGTTCGGTCGCTAGATCTGCATGCGCCTTTTGGGTTTCGCTGAAGCGGATGCGGTTGGCCGGATTGCTGTCGGTTGACTCAAACGCGGTACCCGAGTCGTCAGGGGATACGGCGGACTCGTCGTCCAGAATTTGATACACCGTCCATCCGGATCCGCCCACGAGGATGATCGCCACGAGCGCAGCGAAGGATTTCTTCCAAGTCATTCCAAGGTTCATTCAATTGCGTTGTCAAAGGCGCAGCAGTCGCCGCGTCGGTTCGTTTCAAGACGTCAAACGAAACGATTTCTTAACAACGCATCACGCAAGAGAGCGCAGAACGGTGGCGTCGATCTGCCGTCGTGACGAGCAATTGTCTCGACTCGTCATTCAGTTTGGCGGCAATGACCGGCGTGGGATAACAGTCGACCAGAACGGATTGCACGTCATGGATTCGTGATACAACGAACGAAACATGCGATCCCTGAACTTGCCCGGGCGTGTATTCCTGCGGCAGCGAATGAGGGACACCGGACTCGTCGTGTTCCGAATGGTCGTCGCCACAGTGCGGCATCGTGAAATGCCAGTGCACTTCAGAGAGATCAATCGAACCGTGGGCGGAGTCGCTGTGTTGTCGCGAAAGATGAGCGGCGAGATGCGTAGGCGACTCGAACGAATCGTGCCGATGCGACGTCGGCACAGGTAGCGGTAACAGCAACACTCCTACAAACATAATGAGGCAGCGATCGAGAAAATCGATCCGGTGTCGCATTCGAATGGGAAGGAATTGTCTGCCGTTCATGCTTTCAGTCTAGTTTTACGGTCTGTCTCCGGCCAGATCGTTTCGCCCGAAATTCTGTCGAGCAAACGTCGCATCAGACCATGCCTCCGTTGGCTCGGATGGTTTGGCCGTTGACCCAACCTCCGTCGGGACCAGCCAGGAACGAGACGACGTTTGCGATATCCTCAGGAGTTCCGAGGCGTTCGAGAGGTGCCGTCTTGGCGAGTTGCTCGACCAATTCGTCTGATTTGCCGTTGAGGAAAAGGTCCGTCGCGGTTGGGCCGGGAGCCACCGCGTTGACGGTGATGTTTCGCCCACGCATCTCCTTCGCCATGATCGCGGTCATCGTTTCCACGGCGGCCTTGATTCCCGCGTAGACGCCGTACTTCTCAAATTTCAATCCCACGACCGTCGTTGAAAAGTTGACGATCCGCCCGCCGTCTCGTAGCCGACTGCCTGCTTCTCGCAGGGTGTTGAAAGTGCCACGAAAGTTTACCGCGACCTGGGTATCGAAAACGTCGTCGTCACATTCCGCGATCGGGGCCAACTTCATAATGCCGGCATTATTAACCAAGACATCGATACCGCCGAATTTTGTCTCGGCTTCATCAAACATTAGCTCAACAGATCCCGAATCAGAAACGTCCGCTCGAACCGCGATGGCGGTTCCGCCTTTGGATTCAATTTCGCCGACGACTTCGTTTGCTGCCTGTTCACTGCCCGCGTAATTCACGACCACGTTGAAACCGTCCGCGGCTAATCGTCGTGCCACGGCGGCACCGATTCCTCGTGAAGATCCGGTGACGATCGCAGTTCGCTGTGTATCGTTCATCTCGCTATCCATTTTGCAAATGCTTTGTCCTGCGCCATTTGTTGAAGTGCTTCGCCTGACTTGATGGCCAACCGCACGGGACGCAACAACAAAGGATATCGATCGGGCAATAGTGCAATGATCCATTCAAAGGAACGGTAGGCATCGCCGCACCTATCACATCGCCGCATCTAGCACAGGGATAAGCCCGCGAAGTTGCACATTCTGATTGTGTTCGGCCACACTCCCGGCATCGAGAACCTATCGAACTCTTATCAGCCGATCGGCGTTGGCCCCGGTTTCCACGGGAAAACCGGGGCGGACGTTCTCCGGTTAGAGCATCTTCAAACTCGACATGTCCGATCTCTGTCGCTGGTTTCGCCAAAATTCAGGCCACCGAAGTCTGGCGACATTGGCTATGTCGTTTTCATGAGCGTGTGTGCCACGTTGTGGGGCATGGCATTTGGTGGGGCATGGCATTTGGTATCACGCCAAGAAGATGTAGCGGACGGACATATAGATTCCGATGGCCAACATCAGGGCGCCGGTTGCGTTGCGAGCCCACCACTCGATTTTGCCAACGGCATTGAATGCGTTGCCGAGTCGTTTCGATCCGAACGCGATCAGCATCGCAAACGCAATCACCGGCAGTGCCGTGCCGACTCCGTAGAGCAGCGGCATCGTGATCGTGGAACCTGCACCGAGTGAGGCCATGACATTGCCGAAAAACAACGCCGCCGATGTCGGACAGAACGCGAGTGCGAAGAGAATCCCTAGTAGCAACGATCCCCAAATGCCTAGCGAATCGACTCGTTTTCGTCATGTTGTCTGACACGCCTTTGCCTGCCAGGTTGATTTCGATGAAGCCGAGCAGGAACATGCCGACGAGGATCAACAGCGGTCCGAGCAGCATGTGCATGTATTTCTGCAGAAAGACCGAGACTTGCGGTACCGACAGCATCGTATTGACGAGCACCCAAGCGAGCCCGAGGTACGCGATCACGCGTCCGAGCGTGTACAGCACACCGGCGAGCAGGACGCGGCGTGTGTCCTCGACCCGGCCTCCGATGTAGCTGATCGCGGCGATGTTAGTGGCGAGCGGGCACGGACTGATGGATGTCAGCACACCGAGCCACAATGCCGAGAATGCCGCCACGGTATATTCGCTCATCGGTTCGCCTCGTTGGGAGTAGGCGTCTCGCTGAGATAGCTCTTAACGCCCTGCTGGACGTAGTCTTCGAACATGTCAGGTCGTCCGATCAATTGCCAAACCTTCGGCATCGCCTTCCAACGCGTTACCTTGCCGTCCTTGACGTCCAGGAGGATCAACGTCGGTGATTTTATTTTGTAGTAGTTCGTCAGATGACTGTTCTTTTCATCTTCAAAGTCGATCAATCGAACTTCGACGGATTTGGTTCTCAATTCCGCCGCGTACTTCTTGGTCACCGCTTGTTGGGTCAGGGTTCCAATCCGTTTGCACGTCGGGCATCGCTGCGTGCGGTGGAAGTACACGGCAATGACTTGGTTCGGTGGCGGTTGAACTTGCTCTTGCGCGAGCGTTCCGGTTTCGTGAGTTGGTTGTTGAGCGGTGACGGTGCACACCAAGCCACATGACACCGCGATTGCTAAGAAAATTCGTTGCATGGCACTTTCTCGTTTGAATTGCTTTTTCTGTTTCGCTTCCATGATGGACCCAATGACGTGGCCTTTAGGTCTCCAGCATCTCGCGGGTCTGTTCGGCGACATATTGTTGGAACGCCTGTTCGTCACCAACAAATTCCCAAACCCGGTTCAGGTTTCGCCAATCGGCCGGTTTCCCATCGACCATCCGAATCAAGACAACCGTTGACGAAAAAATCTCATATCGTTCCGCGTCGGGTTGGTTGGCGGGGGCCTCGTAGTTGGTGGTTTTCCACTGGATGTCACCGGATGCCAATTCGTCGGCAAAGTTCTGTGTGATCGCATCGTGAGCGTACCGTTCGATGTTTTGACACGTCGGACAGCGGACGTTCCCGTGGTAGAACGCGGCGACGATCCCGTTGGTTGGGTTCGGGGCAGCGGCGACGTCCGGCGACGATGTCGAAACAGGAGGACTGTTTTGTTTGGCGACCGCGGTGACAACAGCCACCGCGACGAAAGCGAGCATTGCGATCGTGAAGAGTTTTCTCGTGGCGGTCATGGAATTTGGCCTTGGAAGATTGGTTGACTGGTTCGTGTCGAATCGTGTCGATGCAGACGCGATTGAAGATTCATTCAGGTAGAGGACATTGCTGCGTGGGATCAGGCAGCAATGTCAATGTGAGTTGACGACGAGTGTTGTCGATGTCGATTTGTTGCGAAGACGTTTGGCCAACGCGGAATCACCGAGGAGCGTTTTGCTCACGGATTGATGACGTTGAGGACCTCGTCGACCGATGCGACTTTGCCGACGATCTTCACCTCGCCATCGACCGCGAGTGCGGGAGTGCTCATGATGCCGAACTTGACAATCTCGTTGATGTCTTCAACCTTTTGCACGTCGGCTTGGACGCCCGACTGTTTGAGTGCGGTTTCGACATTTTCTTTTAGTTGGACGCACTTGCGGCAACCGGTTCCGAGTACTTGGATGGTGGTCATTGGTCTTTCCTAATTAAGGTTGGAGTAACGAAGTGTTTGAGTGGTTGGGGGCTGATAATGCGATCGTTTCGGTCGATGGTTGAGCGTTCGTCGGATAGAGCGTTCCGTACCCCATTCCGGCCAACGTCGCCATCGCAACGACGAGCAATACAAAGACGGTGGTTTTCGCGTTTCCGATAACGCTGCGGATGACCAAGATGCTCGGCAGGGAAAGGGCGGGGCCGGCGAGCAACAACGCCAACGCGGGACCGGATGCCATGCCGTTTCGCATCAAGGCTTCCAAGATCGGAACTTCGGTCAACGTCGCGAAGTAAAACAGGCTTCCGATGACGGACGCGATCAGGTTTGACGTGAAGCTGTTGTCGCCGACCAGGGCCGCGACTTGCTTCTCAGGGATGAGGGCGCCGAGGAAGCCGACGACGAACACACCACCGAAGAGCAGCGGAACGAGCAGTTTGGAAAACTCCCAGGTGTTGTCCATCCATTGGCCGAAGTCCTCCCGGTCCAACCATGCGAGACTCATCGCGGCGACGATGATTCCCATGGTTCCGGCAAGGTACCACCGATAATGATGAATGGCGGTGACCCACGACTGCACATCTTCGATGGTGGCTATTTGCGTCTTGTCCAACCGAACGATTTCGGATTGTTCGTGACCCAAGACCGCCGATTTCAGGCGAAGGTCGTAGCTCGTTTCGGTTTCGTACTGCAGCGTCGCGGCGAACTGAGTTCCGTCGACTAGCTCAACGTTCTTGTCGCCAGGATTGAACCAATCACTGAAGACCAGGAACAGCAGCATGGCAGCGAGCATGGTCGCGGATTGCCACAGAGGTCGTTTGGACGCCGGCGGGTCGGGCATCGCCAAGGTGGTTTGGTTGCGGTCTTCTTCGCTCGCTCGGAAGAAGACCGACATCAGCAGTCCGATGATCACGCCGAACACGATCGCGCCGATCACTCGAGCGACGCCGAGTTCAAATCCCAGCACACGTGCGGTGAGAAAGATCGCCAGGACATTGATCGCCGGTCCGGCGTAGAGGAAACACGCGGCCGGGCCGAGTCCGGCGCCGATGCGGTAGATGCCCGCGAACATCGGCAACACGCTGCAGGAGCAAACGGCCAACACCGTGCCGGAGATGGACGCGACGCTGTAGGCCTCGGTCTTGTTCGCCTTGGGGCCGAGATGCTTCAGCACGGATTCCTTTGTGAGGAACGTCGTGATTGCGCCGGCGATGAAGAGTGCCGGAACGACGCAGGCGAGTGTGTGGTTGCGGGCGTACCACTGCAGCAGCACGAAGGCTTCGACGATCGCTCCGGTGACTTTCGCCGCGATCGGGTTGGCGTCGGCGGGAAAGTTCGGCGTGGCGAGCGGAACGAAGTAGGCAAACAGAAAGATGGCCAAAAAGGTAGCGAAGATTTTCCATTCCCGGTTCATGACTCTCATTTTCCAGTCGTGCGTATTTGCACAAGTTTGCAAGTAATGTGTTAAAAAAAATGCTATCGCTATGACAGCACTTTCAATTGGCTCTTGATGTGTCCTTCAACGACCGATTCGATGCATCCGAAAAGTCCAGTCAAACACTTGACTTTCAAACGGTAGAACACCATTTGCCCGTGCTTTTCGCTTTCGACGATCCCGGCGTTTTTCAACTGCGTCAGGTGCCGAGAAACGGTGGACATGTCCGTCCCGATGGCGTCGGTCAAATCGCAGACGCACACTTCGTCCTCTTCCGCCAAGACGTCGATCAGTTTCAGGCGGGCCGGATGAGCGAGTGCCTTGAGCACCTTCACCCGCGTTTCGTATTTCGCTTTTTCTTCTTTGTTCATAGCCGCAACTTTCCTGTCAGCAGTTTCGTCATTTGCTTATTTGCAACTTTAGCCAAATATAGGAGTCGGTCAACCCTGCGTCAACGCAGATCCGTCCTCAAAGTCGCGCATTCTTGCCAGGCTTCTTTCGCAAATGGGGGCTGATTCGTCGGGGCACTGCGCATATTTCGCGTTCGGGGATTTTTTTGCATCTTCCAGACGAGGTCGCTGGGCAAGTCTTGGGGAGCCCTGTGTTGTTTAGCGTCGGGTTGCGAGTGATAACCCGCCACAGCACGCCTGTATCCCCTTGGGTGGTTGTTCAACTCTCGCCAATGGTGGTTCTTTTTGATTTGGGTGACACAACGCTATGGTCGTGTCTCCATCGAACAGCGGCCTTCGTTGTTGTTAATGGAAACAGGCGGCTCGGTTGATTGTGCATTATCGAACAGGGCTTTTACACGTTATCAGGCGTGCGGTGTGCTCTTGTTCGGTACACGATTTCTCTGAGTCAACTTATGCGACCGGTGCCACTGCCGTGGTGTACCCGGTCACTGCTTCCTCTATTGTCCGAAAGGGCTTTTATGTTGGCGATCTATCTGAGAGCGAGGGTTCTCGTCTCTGCCGTCCTGCTGCTTCTCGCGTTCTGCGGTTGTGGTTCGGAACAGAACACGGTGATTGAGCCAAGCCAAGGCTATGTGCCGACTGCCCAAGAGCAGCAAACCTTGGCTCGAAAGAAAGAAGCGTTGCAAGACAACGACAGAAGTCAGCAACGCTAAGAAGTCGCGGCACGCGCGTTCGAAGATCTTCTTTTATTGATCTTTGAAATTTCTATTTCGATTCTTCTCCGCAATCGAGCCTGGTGGCTTTTCTGCTATGGGGCGCACGTGGTTGTCGTGGTGACTCGGAGCGTTCGCTTCGTCGCTACGTCTGGAGGGGAGATATGTACTTAACGTTTACTTTTTCCTTGAGATGGGTGTGAGAATGTCACAACAAAAACGAACTCGGCAAGGTGGTTTTACCTTGGTCGAATTGCTTGTCGTCATCGCCATTATTGGTGTGTTGGTGGGATTGCTGTTACCGGCTGTCCAAGCCGCTCGTGAGGCGGCGAGGCGAATGAGTTGCAGCAACAACTTCAAACAAATCGGAATCGGAATCCATAATTACCACGCGGCCTTCAACCAGCTTCCCGGTCACATGGAAGGCACCGCGCTGTTGAGTAACCCGAGCGGTTGGTACAACCCACAGGACGAAGCGAATCAACGATCGCTGAGTATCTTCGTCGGGTTGTTGCCGTTTATGGAACAACAGGCTTTGTGGGAACAGATCAGCAACCCGAACATGACCGACCTTCTGGCTTCGGGCGGTTCGCGACCTGCCGGACAGCCTTGGCCGGCGATGGGACCCACGGTGACAGACGACACGAACACGTCGCCGAGTGTTTCGTCATTGAATACCGGGTATGCCCCGTGGATGACCGAGATCCCGACGCTGCGTTGCCCGAGTGACCCGGGTGTGGGGCTGCCTGCGATGGGGCGTACGAACTACGCCGCGTGTGTCGGCGATGCGATTCACTACATGGACAACGGCGAGGTCTTGTTTGATCTGACCGGTATCTGGACGTACGGACCGGAAAAGAAACAGGCCTGCGACCGCGGTGCGTTCTATCCGCGAGCGAAGCATAAGTTCCGTGACTTCCTCGATGGTTTGTCGAACACCATCGCGGCGGCTGAGATCGCAACCTACCTTGGTGACAACGCGATCACCGGGATTGGACGATCCATCGGTGGTGGTGACGCGAGTGACCATCGGGCCGATCCGACGTTCTGTCGCACGGCAGATGGACCGAACACGATCGATCCGACTCGGCCTCAGTTCTGGGGGCCCGACGCGAGCTATATCATGCCTGCCAATGAAGGACGCGGTTATCGTTGGGCCAGCGGAATGCATCCCTACAGCGTCGTTAACACGATCCTGCCGCCGAACCGAGAAATCTGCTTGCTCTACGGTGACACGGGGGCCGGTACCGTTCCTCCGAGCAGTCGACACCAAGGCGGTGTTCATGTGCTGATGGGCGACGGAGCGGTCAAATTCATTACCGATTCGATCGAAGCGGGAAGCTCAACATCCGGTACCGTGGTCGCGGTCTTTGACGGAGGCACCGGAACCCGTGCACCGGGATCACCGAGCCCGTACGGTTTGTGGGGATCGCTCGGTACCCGGGCGAGCCGGGAGGTTATCGACGAAGAGTTCTAAGGAACGGGCATCACAGTTCATCGACGTCTAGCGAATGCGTGCGATATCGGCTCCGACAGCCGGTGTTGCACGCATTTTTGTTGCGCCGGTGTCGGTGCCCCGCCACCGTATGGATCGCATGCGTGATCGTCGACACGCGTTCATCGATTGCGATCCGACGTGCCGGGGCGACGTACCGAGAAAAGGAGACTCGCTTCGGAAGATCGCCGTTGACATTCTTTCTACACTGCCGTATCGTAAATCGTAGATGAGCGATTATGAGGGCTCGAGATGACAGGCAGTGATCAACAAATGTGTTCTTCCCCCGGATTCAGCGACGAAGGAGCGGCGTTTCGTCGGGCCAAACTTGCGTGGGTCCTTACCGATCCGACTCGGGTGAGGATTTTGCGTTTGTTGATGACAATCGACTGTGCTTCGCAGGGCGAACTCGCCGAACGTCTTCAACTGACCGAGCTAATTCTAACGCGTCACCTCGACGTTCTTCGAGGTGCGAGTTTGGTGGTTCGCGACGCCGACAAGGGAACGGTTCGCTACCGCGTCGATGAGAGTCAAATCAACCGCATGAAAAATTCAGCGAATGAATTCTCTACTTTTTTGGATGTTTTTATCGCAAAGCGTCGATGAACGATAGATAGTTCGCATTGGAGAGAGAGATGAAAACAAACGAAACGTGTCCCTCCGACGAAAAAGGGATCGGCTTCTTTGAACGCTATTTGACGGTCTGGGTCGGTTTGTGCATCGTCGCCGGGATCTTGCTGGGCAAGGTCGCACCGGGTGTCGCGAAATCGCTCGACGCCCTGGCGATCTACGTCAACGGCGCACCCGTGATTTCGATTCCGA
This sequence comes from Aporhodopirellula sallentina SM41, assembly GCF_000346505.1. GTDB lineage: Bacteria > Planctomycetota > Planctomycetia > Pirellulales > Pirellulaceae > Rhodopirellula > Rhodopirellula sallentina. The sequence goes on along the minus strand of NZ_ANOH01000121.1, from coordinate 20,101 downwards.
TCGCGATCTGTCTGTTCTTCATGATGTACCCGATCATGGTCAAGATCGATTTCGGCGAGGTGGTGCGGGCCGGGAAGTCGGTTCGTCCGGTTCTCGTGACGTTGTTCATCAACTGGGCGATCAAGCCTTTCACGATGTACGCGATCGCGAGTTTCTTTCTGGGGACGGTGTTTCTCGGTTTCATCGGTCCCGACGCGGTTGACTACGTGAAGGCACCGCTCGGTGTGGAACTCGAAGTCGGAGCCGCCTATGGATCGGGCGAAGTGGTTCTGGTCGATGGGGTGAAGATGCTGCAGGTGCCGTTGTGGCGAAGTTATCTCGCCGGCTGCATCTTGTTGGGCATCGCTCCCTGCACGGCGATGGTTTTAGTTTGGGGATACTTGGCCAAAGGCAACGACGGTCACACGTTGGTGATGGTTGCGGTCAACTCGTTGACGATGTTGCTTCTGTACGGAGTGCTCGGTGGTGTTCTGCTCGGGGTGGGGCAATTGCCCGTTCCTTGGCAGGCGTTGTTGTTATCGATCGGAGTGTATGTCGCGTTGCCGCTGGTCGCGGGGTATCTCTCACGTCGATGGTTGATCGCGGCCAAAGGTGACGTCTGGTTCCGCGAGACGTTCCTTCGTTACCTCGCGCCGGTAACCACGACGGCTTTGTTGGCAACGTTGGTTTTGTTGTTTTCGTTCAAGGGCGAAACGATCGTCGAAAACCCGCTGACTATCCTGTGGATTGCGATACCGCTGACGATCCAAACGTTGGTGATCTTTGCGTTCGGATACGTCGTCTGCAAAGTGATGGGTTTCCGATATGACGAGGCTGCTCCCACGGCCATGATCGGTGCATCGAATCACTTCGAAGTCGCAATCGCTACCGCGACGATGCTCTACGGGTTGTCGTCGGGGGCGGCGTTGGCAACAGTGGTCGGAGTGCTGATCGAGGTGCCGTTGATGTTGGGTTTGGTCCGTTTCTGTCTTCGGACGCAGCAGTGGTTTCCTGCCGAGTCGATCGATGTTGACACGAACGTTGTGAACACTGAATTTTCTCAGGAACCGATCCGATGAGCGATGCGAAACATAAGGACTGCCACGGAGCGATGTTTCCCGAAAGCATCGGGCTGGGCAGGCAATCAGGGAAAGTGTTTTCAGTGAACATAAAACCGCCTGCAGGGATGACGCGAACACGTCCCCAGATCGAGTCCAATGCTCAGCAATGGGATGAGTGCCGAAGGTGTCCGGAGTTCAACAGTTGTTACCAGATGTCGATGGCGAAAGTCGCACTCGAAAATTGGGTTGCCTCCAACTTTTGAAAACCAAACCGACGCGTTGGTGACTCGATCAGCCGTCGGACGCCACACCCGGTGTGCTCGTGGAAGCTGCGGTGAGAGCATTCTTCAAAACGCTCTCGTATTCCGACGCGGGGAGGTCTTCGGGTAGGTGGTAGTGGATCTTGCTAAAGATCCTGCGGCATGAGGAGCTTTAACAAGATCCACTACAGGAAGATCGTGCTGACACGAAATGGTCGTTCGGATCGGTTTCGATCGACGGGGGAGCCCGCAATGACGAGACAACTTCCGTGAGTTTGTCGCAATACGTTTTGATTACCGCATTCGATAGCAAGAGAATGCGAAGCCAAACTGAAATGAGGAAAGATGATGGGATCGAGCTGCGATAGTTCCAAACCGAGTTGCTGCAAGACGGCTCCGACGTTGCCGTCCATTTCACACCAAACGCCGAGCAGTCAGACGCAAATGGCAACGATCGCCGGGGGTGAGGAGACTCTTCCTGTTGCGATTCTCGGAGCCGGCCCCGTTGGGCTCGCCGCGGCCGCGAACCTTTGCGAACGCGGAAAGAAATTTGTGGTGCTGGAATCCGGTGATCGAATCGCTGCGAGCATGTGGCAATGGCGACACGTGCGGCTGTTCACTCCATGGAAGTATTTGATTGATCCGGCCGGTGCAAGATTGCTTGCTGCGGCGGGAAATTGGAACGAGCCCCATGCGGACAAGGTCCCGTATGCCAAAGATTTCATCGAGGCCTTTCTTGATCCCGTCGCCGCGCTCCCGGGTATCGGGCCGAACATCCGGTTGAACCGCGAAGTCGTTTCGGTGTCACGTGAGGGGCACGACCGGATGAAAGACGGCCATCGCAACGAGGCTCCTTTCTTGATCACGACTCGGAGCCCAACCGGGAACGAACGCATTCGAGCAAGCGCGGTGATCGACGCTACCGGAACTTGGCGAACGCCCAACCCATTGGGAGCCGGTGGCGTTGCCGCCGACGGCGAGAGCGAAGCCCAGGAACACATTTGCTATGGGATGCCAGACATTTTGGGTCACGATCGCAAACGCTACGAAGGGAAACGAGTGTTGGTCGTCGGTTCGGGACATTCGGCGATCGGCAATGTCTTGAGCCTCGTTGAACTCGCCAAGAGTGGTGCGGACACATCGGTTGTTTGGGCGATTCGTCGAACCAATCCTCAGAAGCTATGGGGCGGCGGTGAGGCGGACCAAATCGAGGAACGTGGCGAACTCGGTCTGCGTGTTAAACGTGCCGTCGATCTCAACGAAGTCACATTGATGGGCGGACTTTCGATCGCTGCTGTTCGTCGCGAATCGGCTGGTTTGGCAATCATTGATACCGAGGGTGAGACGCGAACAATCGTTGATGAAATCATCGTCTCGACGGGAGCGAGGCCTGACTTGAGCATGCTTCGCGAATTGAGGTTGGAGTTTGATTTGGCGACCGAAGCGTCAGGGAAACTCGGGCCACTGATCGACCCAAATCACCACAGTTGCGGATCTGTACCGCCACATGGCGAGGCCGAACTGCGTCAACCGGAACGCGGTTTTTATCTGGCCGGAATGAAGAGTTACGGTCGAGCGCCAACGTTTTTGTTAATGACCGGCTACGAACAGGTTCGATCGATCGTTGCTGAGTTGTGCGGGGATCGTGCTGCGGCGGAAAACGTTGAGTTAGTCTTACCCGAAACCGGTGTCTGCTCGACGGACTTGGCGGCGCAGGAAGAAAGCAATTGCTGCGGCGGGTAAGATGCGTTGGAAACCTTTGAATACGCCACGAGTACACCGCCGGCCAGCGGATGGCTGACCCGGCGGACTTCTCAACGAACCCCAACCCAAGACGCATCAACCGGCACCTTTGGCGATCAGAAGCAAAGCCACGAAAGTGAGCCCGACCGCGACGAGTGTTCGGAACTTACCCGCCGATAATCGTGTGCTGAATCTCTTCCCGATCGCTATGCCCAACAGAGCGGCGGGGATGATCAACAGGGATTCGATCGTGGCTTGTTGGCTGATGTCGGTTGAGACAAACAAACCGAAGATTTTGAATACGGACAACGCGAGCAAAAACTGATTGACGAATGCCTTGAATTGCTCCTGGTCCCAGTCTTGTTGCAACGCGTAGGCGACCACCGGTGGTCCCGGCATGGTAACCGCACCCATCAAGAATCCTGAGGCAACGCCAATCGTGCTGGCGCCAACCGCATCGCTCGATTTCTCTTGGTCGCCTTCGCTAGGTTCGTTAATCTCGTTTTCGGTCTGTTCTGCACGACGGCGGGAAATATTTCGGTTGTGAAACGAATAGGCGATCATCAACAGCAATGCGATCCGGTACCGCGGGTCAGCCAGTCGAGGTTGATGGAGTTGAACAGCCACAGGCCTAGCGGCAAACCGATCACCGCACCGGCGAGGGCGAATAACAGCGGTCGCCAAACGACTCCTTTGCGGTACGCCCAAACCGTGCCCATCTGAACCGGCACCGCGCAGAGGCTGACCAACAGGTGCGTGTGCCGCGCGTCGATCACCAAGGGCATCAAACCGATGGCCACGATTCCGAATCCGAACCCGATGCCGCTGTGTACAAAACCGGCGACGAGTGCGATCAACGCAACAATCGAAATCAGGACAATCCATTGGTCGCTGCCTTGAGCAGGATGCTTGTCGGGGAGGTCTGGGTTATCTGAATGCTCGATGGACAGTGACGAGTTGAGTGCGTTGTTGTCGGCAGGCTGTGTTGTAAGAATCGGTTGCGATTCTTGTGTGGCGGACGGGATATCCGCGTGCAACGCCGAAACGTTGCCCAGGACGACCAAGAGGAAAGTGAGCGATAGGAGCAGGCGATTAAGATGTGGCATGGTTTGTGAATGTGCGGCGTGTTGGATATGCGGCATTATGAACATTGGGCATTGTGTTGAGGTCTGGAGAGAGTGAATCCGCAGTTGGTCAAAACGCCGGTGCTAGCGTTCGACTGCTATCCGATTCGTTGTGTTTTGTGATGAACGCGAGGTTTGTGATGAACGCGTGGTTTGCGGAGAGGTCTAAGATGCCGGTTGAGGTTGTTCGATGTTGAACGCACGGGATCGGATTGCGGCCATGTCGCCGTTGATGATGCCGTCTGAAAATGTTTCGTAGTGTTGGCTGACCAACCCAGCGAGCGGACCGACCCATGCATGGAAATCTTCGATGTTGATCGCATCGAGGATGGCTTCGGCGACTTCCGATACCGGAGTCGCGAATTGACCAAAGCCGGCGGACGCACCCATGTCGGTCGCGGTCGGTCCCGGGTGTACACTGATGACGCGAGTCCCCTGTTGGCTCATCCAGTCACGCAGCGATTGGGTGATCGAATAGCTGGCTGCTTTGGAGGCACAGTAAGTTGCGAAATTGCCGGATGCTTTGATCGACGCAACGCTGTTGAGTTGGACGAAGAAGCCGCCCCCGTTGGTTTTCAACGCGGGAGCAAACGCTTGGGCAACCCGCATCAATCCAAATACGTTGACGTTGAGTTCCTCCTGCAACGCGTCGACGGCGTTTTCATCGTACGCAGCCACCGTGTTCATGATGCCTGCGTTGTTGATGACAATGTCGACGTCGGGGGCATTGCTCGCTGCGTCGATGATGGAACTTGGGACGTTCATGTCCATTGCGATGGCTTGGACACGATCGCCGTATCCATCGATCAACGGTTGCACGGACTGAGGGTCACGCACCGCCGCGTAGACCTTGGCTGCGTCTCGCCGGAGGGCTTGTTCCAACAGTTCTTTTCCGATGCCACGGTTCGCACCGGTGATGAGTAGTTTGCGACTCTTGATGTTGTCTGACATGGTTTGCATTCGAGGTTTGTGATCGAGGTTTGAGAGAGTTGGTTTGTGTTTGTTTGGAACGGGGACCGAACGCTGTTTGGGTTATCGAGTTGCGACTTCGTACGCGCCTTTGTTGCGGACGTAGACCAGGCAACCGTTGGTGGTATGGATCTCGTGCGAGGCGTTTGATTGGGATCCGAAGTAGCTACCCGCCGTGAGCGATTGACTGCCTCGGGAGTCGCGAAGTTGGAGATCCAGTTCGCCTTGGATCACAACGACACGAAGCGTGGAATCGTCGCTGATGGTTCCGTGAAATCCGGCGGGCAGTTTCAATAGAGACGCGTTGACTTCGCTTTCGTCGGTGTTGCCCCACAGAAACGACAGTTGTGGGCTGTTGTTTGGCGTGTTGTCTGTCGACTCTTTGATCCATGGTGTCGCGTCCGCGTCGAGCCAGACCATATTCGAGGCGTCGATATTGACGGGACGTTCATCGGAATCAAACGACTCAGCGGGCGGTTTGACCAGGTAGGGGCCGGATTGAATTTCGAGAAACGCGACGCTGGCGCCGCGGGCGGCGGTGATGTGGACTTCGCCTTTGGGTTGCATCCAATAAGATCCCACCGGCATCCACATCGGCTCGGCCTTGGGATCATCGTTGAACAACGCACCGCTGACGACGACACCGCGATAGGTGATGTTGTGGATGTGCGGCGGCGAAGAAAACCCGTCGAGGAACTTAACCAGGAACCCCGAAGAAGTGTCCGTGGTTTGGTTTCCCCACAGGGTCCCAGCCTTGGGGCCTTTGTCGCCTCGAGCGGGATTGAGCGGTTGCCACTGAACGTTGGAAGCCAAGACGACTTCGGTCGTTGAATCGTCGAGATTGCCAGCGTTAGCAATCCCCGCGGTCGCGATTGTGATTGCCAGTGAAAGGATCTGGAGAGAGTGCCGATAAATGCGCGTCATGGACATCGCGAGTTTCCTGTAAGAAAAGAAGTTTGATTCGGATTTCACAGGTCAGTGCGAAATCCGAACGCCATCTCCATCAAGAAAAATCGAAATTTTGCCGTGGGGTGGTTTGGGGTGGTTTGGGGTGGTTTGGGGTGGTTTGGGGTGGTTTGGTTTGGTTTGGTTTGGTTTGGTTTGGTTTGGTTTGGTTTGGTTGGTTTGGTTTGGTTTGGTTTGGTTGGTGTGGTGTGGTGTGGTGTGGTGTGGTGTGGTGTGGTGTGGTGTGGTGTGGTGTGGTGTGGTGTGGTGTGGTGTGGTGTGGTGTGGTGTGGTGTGGTCGGTGGTGTGGTCGGTGGTTGCGGTTGCGGTTGCGGTTCGCGGTTCGCGGGGTGTCGCAAACGGCCCAACGGGCCATCGGTTTGTCTAGCCCAGGGCGTTGCCCTGGGCTAGGTAAACGGTTGGGGCTTTGGCCCGTGTGGGTGGCGGTGGACGTCGGGCGATGTTTGGGCGTCAGGACGTCGATGTGACGTGGGCATCGCGACGGACGGCGATTGACGTCCCCACGCCCACGAACCAGCGTTCCATGCCCCACGTCCACGTTCCACGTTCCCCTGCGCCGTGTAGCCACGTCCAGGCGCACCGATGGTCCAATCAACCCGGGACAAAATCGGCCCAACGGGCCATCGGTTTGTCTAGCCCAGGGCAACGCCCTGGGATACCGGCCCGTCCCCAAATTTGTTGAGAGGGCCAACGGCCCGGTCGTTTGTTCGCCCATTGGTGTTGTGTGGATGACAAACGGCCGGACCGTTGGCCCTTTGCGGTGATTTTATGGGGTTGAACCCAGGGCGTTGCCCTGGGCTAGGTAAACGGTTGGGCCTTTGGCCCGTGTGGATGTTGCCCCATGGAGGTTGGTCCATATTGGGGTTTGCCCGCATGCCGCCCATGCCGAGGATGTGGTTTCTGGCCTGAAGGTGGATCATGAATGGTCGAAATGAGACCTCTGGTCATCATGACGTTGTATAACGTGAATGTCCTAGGATGTTTGGAACTCGCGATGAGGAGTTGTCCATGCCGCAATCCCTTGCCCAGGTTTGGGTGCATGTTGTGTTTTCAACAAAAGAACGTCGTCGGTATTTTCAGAACGACGCGTTTCGTGCGGAGGCGTTTCGAATGTTGGCGTATCACGTGAAGGAATCGAATTGCGTGAGCGCGTCGGTGGGAGGTCACTTTGATCACGTGCATTTGTTGGTCGGCTTATCGCGAACAATTGCGATTGCCAAACTGGTTGAGAACGTGAAAACAGAAACATCCAAATGGGCGAAGTCCGCCACGGGTGGCATGCGGACGTTTTCTTGGCAACAAGGATACGGCGTTTTCTCGGTCAGCCATTCGAATTGCGCTGACGTCGATGCTTATATCCGCGACCAGATGGAGCACCATCGGAAGTTAACATTCCAAGATGAGTTTCGAGCGTTTTGTAAACGACACGAAGTAGCAATCGACGAGCGATACGTTTGGGATTGATCGGTTGACCGAACACGGTTGTGGTGAGAGCAAAGGGCCGGGCCCATTGGCCCGGGGGATGGCGTTGGACGACATTTGGGCGTTGGATGATGTTGACGTGGCGCGGGTGTCGCGTGCGAACCATGTGGGATGTCCCCACGCCACGCCACGCCACACGACGCACGCCGCAAAGTTGCAAAGTTGCAAAGTTGCAAAGTTGCAAAGTTGCAAAGTTGCAAAGTTGCAAAGTTGGCATGACCAGACGAATTGGTGGCCCGGGCAAACCCGCGGGGAACACGGCCCAAGGGGCCATCGGTTTGTCTAGCCCAGGGCAACGCCCTGGGTTACCGGCCCGTCCCCAAATTTGTTGTGAGGGCCAACGGCCCGGTCGTTTGTTCGGGCATTGGTGTTGTGTGGATGACAAACGGCCGGGCCGTTGGCCCTTTGCGGAGATTTTATGGGGCGTTGAACCCAGGGCGTTGCCCTGGGCTAGGTAAACGGTTGGGCCTTTGGCCCGTGTTTTGGGGGGCGTGCTTGGGGACTTGGGGACGATGTCAACGTGGCCATGCGGGCGTTGCTGACCCAACACCCAACACCCAACACCCAACACCCAACACCCAACACCCAACACCCAACATCAACATCAACATCAACACCACTCACCACTCTTCACTGCATTTCCGTTTGCAGCCATGCTCTTGCGTAGGCCCAGTAGCGTTCGGCGGTTGCGGTGGAGATGTTGAGGGCGGCGGCGGATTCTTTGATGGTGAGGCCGGCGAAGAATTTGAGTTTGACTAACTCGGCTTTGACTGGATCCTTTTGTTGCAGCTTTTCCAAAGCTTCGTTCAACGCGATTAGTTTTTCAGGTTGCGACGATGCCGGATGGTTCCAGGTATCCAGTTCGATTCGGACGTGACCGCCGCCGCGTTTTTCTGCTTTGGCCGCGCGGGCGTGGTCGATCAAAATACGACGCATCGCTTCGGCGGCGGCGCCAAAGAAATGGCCACGTGAATTCCATTGTCGATCGCTGCCCTGTTGATCGCCAGCGAGACGCATCCAGGCTTCGTGCACCAACGCGGTCGCTTGCAACGAATGATCAGGACGCTCTTGGTGGAGTCGTGCAGCGGCGAGTCGACGCAATTCATCGTAAACCAACGGCAGCAAGTCTTTCGCCGCGGCGGCGTCGCCTGATTCGAGCGAATCAAGAATCTCGGTGATCTGTTTCAAGAGAATCTCTCACACACAACAGGAAAGCGATCGACGGCGCTCATGATTTGGCCAACGAAGTGTTGTTCGAATCGGGCGACGTTTGTTCTAAATCCTTGGCAATCTTCCTCGCGTCTTCGGCGGCATCCGTTTCACCGTTGGCGATGAACGCATCCGCCAAGTTTCGCCAGATGCCGGGAACGTTCGGACGCAGCGACGTGCACCGCATGTAGTACCGGATCGCATGATCGTAACGCTTTTCATTCATCAGAGTTGTTGCGTACTCAAAGTTTAGCATCAAGTCCGCGGGGTGTTGCATCAACGCGTAACGTTGGACTTCCTCGGATCGTTTCACGTTCCCGAGCGACCGGTACGACTCCGCCAACCACGAGAGCTTTCGCGGGCACTTCTTTGCCAGATTGCTTTGCCGAACGACTTCTTCCAGTTCCGATTCGTCGGGTGGTCCCGGCGAGTAGATGACGTTGCGAATCGCGACCCTCAATGGATCCGGGTCGGCGATGGACATCGCGTCGGTCCAGGATTGCCGCTGCGACTCGGTCAACTCGGGACCGCCCAGATCCGCGGCGTGTTGGCGAGCGGCAATCCACAATTCCAACGCATCGGCCAATTGAATGTGCGAGGGATCATCACGCATGCGGAGGCCGACTTGTGCGGCGGTCTCGCGACCGACGTCGTATCCTCGTTCGCGCAGTATCCGGCGGAGCTCTTCCTCCATCGTCATCCAACTCGGCAGATCCCGTTGGGTTCCGCGAGCGATCAGCAAGTTTTCCATCGCCATTGCAAACTGTCGGTCTTGTTCGACGGATTGATAGTGCCGAAGGAAGGCGTCTGCCTCGCCGAGCGATGCTTGGTCGAGGTTGGATTCTGTTGCCAGCAGTTGCACCTGAGAAGCCAAGTACGCGGCACTGGTCCAGCGATCATCGGCAGGAGAGGCCGCCGTCAAGGCAGTCAACGTGTTGTTCGCTTGGTCGACCGCGCTGGCGAGGCGGGTTTCGTCTTGCCTTCGAGCGGCGAGTGTTTGGCGGTGGGTAAACCAAAACGCAGACGCCAACGCGGCAATGAGAATCGTTAACACCGCTGCGGAGGTGACACCACGACGGTGTCGAACGAGAAACTTCTTCGCCCGGTACACCGATGACGGTGGACCGGCATGAACGGGCTCGTTTGCTAAGGCACGACGGATGTCGGTTGCCAGATCGCTCGCGGAATCGTACCGCCGGCGGCGATCTTTTTCCAAACCTTTCATGACGATCCAGTCCAAATCGCCTTGGACCTGACGCGGCAGTCGATCCGGGCTGATGCTGCGATGTTTTGCCAAGACGGTCAGTTTCTGGCCCGATGAGCTGAGTCGTTTGCTGGGTTTGACCGGTTCCTCTTCGCGAATCAAACGCTGCAATTCCCGGTAACCGGCTTCACGCAGTGACTCGGCTTGCAGCGGCGTCGTTCCCGTCATCAATTCGTACAGCAGCACCGCCAACGAGTACACGTCGCTTCGCGTATCGACATCGAGTCCGCTGATTTCGGCCTGTTCGGGGCTCATGTATTGTGGCGTACCGACCATCATGCCGTACTGCGTGAACAGCGTCTTTTCCGTCAGGCGTTGATGCAGTGCTTTGGCGACGCCGAAGTCAATCACTTTCACGACCGGCCGACCGTCATGTAGCGTCACCATCACGTTGGTCGGTTTGATGTCTCGGTGAATGACGCCTTTTTGGTGTGCGTGATGCACGGCGTTGCAAACCGACACAAACAGTTCGAGACGTTCGGTTGTCGACAACGCGTTGGCATCGCAGAACTCCGTGATCGGAACTCCTTTCACCAGCTCCATTACGAAGTAGGGGCGTTCTCCGCCGGCGATCGCACCGCCGTCAAAGACGCGAGCAATGTTGGGGTGGTCCATCATCGCGAGTGCTTGACGTTCGGCTTCGAAGCGAGCCACGACGGCTTTCGAATCCATCCCGGGCTTGATGACTTTCAACGCCACCTGACGTCGGACGGGTTGGCGTTGTTCGGCCATGAACACGACACCGAATCCGCCTTCGCCGAGTTTCTGCAGCAGCCGATACGGGCCGATGTCTTGACCGGCGTCAACTTTGATCGCCGCGTCGACGGTTTCGCGAGGATCAGCATCGAGGAAACTATCCTGTTCGTCGTGTGCGGCGACGAGCTTTTCGATACGCCGCCGCAGTTCGTCGTCCGCCTCGCACACGTCTTCTATGAACGAACCACGCTGGGCCCGCGGTAGTGCGATTGCTTCAGCAAAGATGGTTTCTTCAGATTTCATGCAACTCAGACGAAGATAGGCTTGGCGGGCGAAAGTGACGGGGCAATGCGATTGGCGAGATTGAACGGTTGGTGAGGCAGTCAGCCCGCCAAAACCCAGTGCGAGAAACGGGGAGGATTCCCATCACAGAAAATTAAAAAAGAACAAAATTCATTCGCGATGTTCCACGCCCGCCACGTGGGTTGTGGACACGTATTTGATTTTGAAGCGTCGAGTGGGGCTGCAGTATGGTGTGGGACAGGAAAGTGGTAGTTTAGCAGCGAAGCGTTGATTCGGGGCGGTCGCAGACGACGCCTCGTTGGCGGGATTTGCCACACGGGCGGAATCGGCTCGCGGTTTGGGTTCGCTCGTGAATTGAGATCGGACGAGCCCAAAACCGTCGGCGAATTGTGTTGCCGACAGGCGTTTGCCAAGATTCACGCATCGATGGCTGTTAATTCCGCCCGGTCAATGAGTTCGCGGATAGGTGTTTTGTTTGCTGGGTTTCGAACAGGAAGTTGGGCATGTTGGATTGGATCAAAGTCGCCGGAAAACTCGCCTATGATCGACCGACGCGAGAGCGATTGTTCGGTTATCGGCCGGTCGTGATTTGTCTCATTCAATCACTCGAGAGAGATGCGTTTTTGTTTGTGCAGCCGGCGGCGGGACGAGGCGCGTGGATGCCGCCTCAAGAAGGGATCGAGCCGAATTGTTCGATCGAAGACGCGACCCGGCAATGCTTGGATGTCGAGTTGGGCGTCTCGCGGAACCAGATGCACTACCGCCGTTCCGTTTGGCTAGGGCGTCGTCCGATTCCAGAACGAGAAGGTAGCCGTGACGTCGAGTATTCCATTCGACCGATGCAGGGAAAGGCCTACTACGCGTCGCTGAGCCGCGTGGCGGAAGACACTCCGCTGTCGTGCAATCCGGCGGAGGTTTCGGCACATCGATGGTTGACCCCGAGTGAGATTCGAGATCACCTCGATGGCAACTCCCAACGCAAAGTCGAGCTGATGAGGTTAAGTCTCGCGAAGATGACCGGGATTGAGCTTTGATTCGTTTGGCTCTGGCCTGACACGTGCGACTGAACTAGACCGCCCGAAAGATCCCGGCGGTGCCTTCTGTCGGATCAGAATCGTTCGTTGACGCTCGCCAGCAGCGCGAATTTTGCCGAGTCGGCCCGATAGATTAGTCGAATGTCCGTTGACGCGGCGGTGCAATCAAGCGACCGGGGCTGGACATAACGCACGATCGGCAAGGTCATGGTCAGGTTGAAGTCTTCGAGTCTTGTCTTGGCACCGCCCACGATGAGGTTGGTGATTTCGCGGACGGAGTCGTCGCGATCCTCACGGCATACGAGGTGCCCCTCCTCGCATTCTCGACCGCCGAGTAGAGCGTTTGCCCATCGATCCGCCGAGTGCGTGTCGACGATCAGCGTGAGGAATCCAGTCAGGCCCCCGGTCCATGACATTTCAATCGACAGAATGCGGTCGGAGTCACTTCCCATGCCGTCGCTATCTGACGCTGCAAAACGGTTGTTTGCCGTGTGGCTGATGTTCACGACATCGGTGCCCAACATCGTTTGAAACGTGTTGCGTACCGATTGATCGATGGCATCAGTAACCGCCATCTCGATCGTCATTGGGTCAGTGTTCATTCCGTCGCTCGGAAGAGTCATGGATGGCCGGCAAGCACATCCGGCGTGAAGGCTGGGTTAACTCTTGGCCTTCGGTAGGACTCTGTCCAGTTTTTCTTGCAACATATTTTGGTCAAAAGGTTTCACCAAGTAGTCATTGATGCCCGCTTGGATGGCTTCGACGACACGTGCCTTCTCGGCTTCCGTGGTGATCATCATGATTGGCACTTTGGATCCGGTCGCACGGATCGCTTTGACCAGATCGAGACCGTTCATGTTGGGCATGTTCCAGTCGGTGAGCACGAGATCGAAGTTGTTTTCTTTTTCGAACAGTCCGAGTGCGATCGCACCATCGGCTGCTTCGACAATTTCTTCCACCCAAAGGCTGTGCAATCCTCGACTGATGATCTTTCGCATCACGCCAGAATCTTCGGCTAGTAAAACACGCATGGCAGTAGGCTCCGCAGAGAGTTAAATAGAGTTATGGTTATCCAAGATCGCAAGGCAGGGTGCCCGCGGGTAATCGATGGTCGTTATGGTTGGTGCGTTTCGTGTCGATCCGAGAACGCGTGGTTAGGCGATGGTCAACTCGCTGGATGATTCCGGCCGGTTCTGTCGTGCCCAAACGGTGTACTTCAGTGCGAAGCTGAGGCAACGCTCGGCAGACCAGAGATGAGGTTGGAACTCTTCGAAGAACTCGATCTCCTCGAGCATCTCTTTCTGGACGGTCAGGTGACGCATCGTCCAACCTTCAAAGAACCTTTCGGGGCAGAAGGTGAATTGAATCAGTTTGCAACTGTGGTGTCGCGAATCCAGTACGATCCGGGCGTACGTTTGCGAAACGGTTTCCTGATCCCCTTCGAGTATCTGCATGAAGCGTCCTTCGCCGAAAGCGAGGATGCCAGTAATGCCGTCACGTTGGTTTATGTCACGGGCCTCGCGACGAATTTGCAGGAACGATTCCATCGGAAGTGGCTTGCACGCTTCGCTGCAATATATGAGGCGGCAGAGTTGAGGGTGTTCGTGATGACCCATGACACACCTTTGTTAGAATTACTTGGTGAAAGAATCCAAAACGTCGCGTGAACGTCACGCGACTATTGGGGTTGTGGTTCTTGGTGACGAATCGCGATCGAGAAATCAGTGTCGTTGCTTCGCAAACCGACAGATTGAGTGTGCACGACGTTGGCGAGTTTGAAATCGAGTCCCGCGCCGCTGGCAACACTTGGAAGAGACAGTGTGGACTGGCCGGGAAGGATCGCTTTGATGCTGCCGCCGACCATGTTGGACAGTTCAGCGATCGTGTCTTGAACGTCTTCCATGGAAACGTCTTCGTCGGGAACCATCAGCATCGCCGAAGCGGCTTTACGGCCCAGTTCCAACGGTGTGTGGATTTCGACAGCGCCGACCCAATCACCTTGGATTTGAACGCAACCGACGAGCCGGTCCTCGGTGAAGGATGCTTCGCTTTGTGGCGATGAATCATTCGGTTCGCATGGCATTTGAAGCATGTTGTCGAAGATCGCTTGTACGAGTTCGACGACATGACTCGGTTCGATAGGTTGAATGTCCATGATGGGATTGCCCTTTGTTGATAAGTTGGATTGCGCGCGAAATCGGTCGAGCGACGGTGGCTAGCGAATCGCCAGCAGGTGGGATGTCGCAGGATGGTTTCGGTTGGTTATGGTCTAAGACAAAGAAAGAATTTCCCTCGTCCTGTTTCAATCAGTCGTCTCATACCGGTCGGTAGTAGACGGTTCGATCGACCTGAACTCTTTCGAATTCGTTGGTCAGGTTCATCGTGTTCTCTGATCCTCCGAGGAACAGACAACCGTCGTCTTTGATTCGTTGTCGAACCTTGGCGAGGATTTGGCGTTTGGTATCGGGCGTGAAATAGATCAGCACGTTTCGCAGGAACACGACATCGACGTTTGCCAACGTGAGTGGCCAGTTTTCGATTAGGTTGACACTGTCGAACCGCACCATCGAACGAATGTCGTCGTTGATTTGCCAATGCACCCCTTCGCGATGGAAGTACTTCATCAGTAATTGCATCGGTAGACCGCGGTTGACCTCGGTTTGATTGAAGATCCCTTTCTGTGCCCTTTCGAGAATATCGTTCGAAAGGTCGGTCGCTCGTAAACGCACGTCCCAATCGAGCAGTTGAGGAAAGTGCTCTCGGATCATCATCGCGATCGAGTAAACCTCCTGGCCGCTCGAACAGGCGTTCGACCAGATGGTGAGGCGTTTTTCCTTGGACCGTTTCTCGATCAGTTCGGGAAGAAGCTGTTTCTTGAGAACCTCAAACGGATGAATATCACGATAGAAGCTGGTTTCGTTGGTCGTCATGGCATCGACGACTGCATCGGCCAATTGGCGATGGTTTGGTTTTCGCAAGGCATCGGCCAGTTCGCCAATGGTGTCGAAACCGTTTTCGCGTGCGACGGGATTGAGTCGCGATTCGAGCAGATACGATTTGCTCTGCTCGAGCACGATGGCGGATCGTTCGAGAACCAGTTTGGCGAGAAAGTCGAAGTCGGTCGGCGATAGACCGTTTGCAGCTAGTGTTGTCATTACAGCGCCCCTACGCTGGCAAGTTGTCGTCGGTGTCGTCCATTGAGTGCGTGCCGGGTGAGCTCGCTGCTGATTTGTTGCAGCGGCAGCACCTGGTTTGCGAGTCCCGCGTTGGTGACCGCTGCGGGCATTCCCCATACGACCGAGGTGTCTCGGTCCTGTGCGATGATTTGACCGCCTTTGTCAGCGACCACTTTGCATCCTTCGAGTCCGTCACTGCCCATTCCTGTCAGCACGCACGCGAGCGTGTTGCTGCCATAGGCTTTGGCGACGCTGCGAAACAGCACATCGACGGCCGGGCGGCAGGAGTTTTCCTGTTCGCCTTGATGGATGCCGATCTGAGCGGTTGTTCCACGAACTTCGGTGACCATGTGAAAGTCGCCTGGTGCGATCCACGCGTGCCCCGGCAATAAGGGGTCACCCGCTTTCGCTTCGGCGACTTCGATCTCGCATTTCTGATTGAGTCGATCGGCCAGGTGTTTGGTAAAGATCGGCGGCATGTGCTGCACGATCACGATCGGAATCGGAAAGTCACCCGGTAGGGCTGGCAAGACCGTCGACAACGCGTTCGGTCCACCTGTCGACACTCCGATAGCGAGGATGTCGATGCGTGTTTTCCGATCGCGTGGTCGCAGACTGACCGAGGGGGCCGGTGTTGCGGTGCTTGGTTGAGGTGTCGCAGCGGCGATTCGGTTGCGCGTCGAAGCGGGAGCACCTTTCTGCGGACAAAGCGCCTTGAGTTTTGGAATCATCTCGCCACGAACTCGGTTCATGGCTTCGGTAACACTGCCCACGTTGGCAGGTTTGCCGACGTAGTCGTTTGCTCCTCTTTCCAACGCATCGAGGGTGCCTTCGGCGCCGCGTTGGGTGAGTGTGCTGAACATGATCACGGGCAGCGTTTTGTTGACCTTGCGAAGCTCGGTCAGCGTTTGCAGCCCGTCCATCTCTGGCATTTCGATGTCGAGGGTGAGCACATCCGGTTTGAGCGTCGGGATCTTCGCCAAGGCAATTTTGCCGTTGGGTGCCGTCCCGACCACTTCCACCGAAGGGTCCTCGGCTAACGTTTGTGTGAGCAGACGCCGGATGACCGTCGAATCGTCGACGATCATCACGCGAATGCGTGGTGAGTCGCTCATACCGCTGTTCCAATGCCGAGGATTTCGAGTTTGGAACCGATGTTCTCTTCAGTAAACGGCTTCATGATGTACTCGTTGACACCTGCCATGAAGGCGAGTGCCATGCGATCCATTTCCGACTCCGTGGTCACCATGATCATCGGTGTGTGGGCGTGGTCTGCATCCGCACGGACGGCCTTGATGAATTCCAATCCGTCCATCTCCGGCATGTTCCAGTCGACCAGGATCAAGTCCATTTCGCCGAGTTTTGCGAGTTGGTCGAGTCCCTCGATGCCATTGCCGGCCTCATGGGTTTCGTAGCCAAACGTCCGCATGATTCGTGCGATCATGTTGCGAATGACACGAGAGTCGTCAACGATTAAGACGTTCATTTTTCTATTCTGATCGGTGAGGAGTTGCGAGAGATTGAGAGTCAAGGGGCGTGATAAACGGGCGGTCAATAACAGCCCGGTGCAAACAGGCGGCCGCCAACAAGTGGCAGCGAAAGAGTGACCGCGAGCGAGTGACCGCGAACGGGCGGCCTGGTGAGAAAGGTTCGTCACCAGGCCGCTCGAACGTCGCGTCTAGAATTTGAAACGCATCACCAGTTGTTGCAGTGCCGATGACATCTCGGACAGTTCGCCGGCGGCTTGCTGGGTGTTGCCGGCACCTTGCGAAGTGCTTTCGGCAGCCGAGGCAACCGAGGTGATGTTCTTCGCGATTTCGTCGGCACCTTGGGAAGCCTCGCCGATGTTGCGGCTGATTTCGTTTGCGGTTGCCGTTTGTTCTTCCACCGCACTCGCGATGGTGTTGGAGATGTCATTGATTTGGTTGATGACATCGCTGATTTCTCGGATGGCGGAGACAGCACCGGTGGTGTCCGATTGAATCGTTTCAATCTTGCCGCTGATGTCTTCGGTCGCTTTCGCGGTTTCCTTGGCGAGTTCCTTGACTTCGTTGGCAACCACTGCGAAACCTTTCCCTGCCTCGCCGGCTCGAGCGGCTTCGATGGTCGCGTTGAGGGCGAGAAGGTTGGTTTGTTCCGCGATCGAGGTAATCACCTTGACGACCTTGCCGATCTCGATACTGCTCGCTCCGAGTTTCGTGATCGTGTCGTTGGTGTCGCTGGCGACTCCGACGGCTTGATTGGAAACCTTCGATGCCTCGGTTGCGTTGCGAGCAATTTCGCGAATCGCTGAGTTCAACTCTTCGATGCCGGTGGTCACCGTTTGGATGTTTTGACTGACCTCGGTCGAGGCACTCGAAACGATTTGTGCTTGCGAAGAAGTTTCTTCGGCGTTGCTGCTCATTTGTGTGCTGACCGCGGATAGTTCTTCCGACGCACCGGCCAACGAGGTGGCGTTCTCGGCGATGGACTCGATGCTGCCACGCAGATCGGTGAAGAACTTCTGCAGACGTGAACCGACTTGGCCGATCGCGTCTTCGCCTTCGACGTGGATCTCTTGGGTGAGGTCACCGTCGGAGGCTGCGTTGACGACGCCGAGGATCTCTTCGACGTTCTTCTTGAGTTCTTCGCGAGCCTTGACCTGATCGGTGATGTCGGTTGCGAACTTAACGACCTTGAACGGGTTGCCGTTGAGGTCGAAGATCGGGTTGTAAGACGCTTGGATCCAAATCTCTTCACCGCTCTTGGTGATTCGTTTGAACTCAGCGGCTTGGAATTCGCCACGGTTAAGGCCTTCCCAGAGTTGTTGATACTCAGGCGAGGCGGCGTGTTCCGGAGTGACGAAGGTGCGGTGATGCTTGCCTTGGATCTCGCCGAGCGTGTATCCGAGTGCACCGAGGAAGTTATCGTTGGCGGTGATGATCGTGCCGTCGAGGTTGAACTCGATCACGGCTTGAGCCTTGCCGATCGCAGCGAGTTGACCCTCGTAGTCGGCGTTGCGGGTCTTTTCCTCGGTAACATCGCTGACGATTTGGACGTATTTGGCCACGCGTCCCATTTCGTCTTTGATCGGGGCATAAACGCCGTGCAGCCAAACTTCTTCGCCTGACTTGGTGACGCGTTTGACCGTTCCTGATTGGGGAACGCCCGCTTTCAGTTCATTCCAAAAGTTCGCGTACTCTTCCGAACGCGAGTAAACCGGATCGACGAACGTGCGGTGTGGTTTGCCTTCGATTTCTTCGTTCGTGTATCCCATCAGGGTCAAGAAGATGTCGTTTGCCGAGATCACATTGCCGTCGAGGTCAAACTCGGCGAAGGCGTTGGTCGCGTTGATCGCGTCGAGCAAACCGTTGGTGTTGTGGCGAGCGATTTCGGTTTCGGTCAAATCGTAACGAATGCCGATGTACTTACGCGGCTTTCCGTTTTCGCCCATCACGGGGGCGATCACTGCGTCGACGTAATATGGGTTGCCGTCTTTGGCGCGGTTCTTGATGATGCCGCGGAATGGTTTGCCGCGTCCGATGGTGGACCACAGTTCCTTGAACACTTCCTTCGACATGTCGGGGTGACGTGTCGTGCTGTGTGGGAAACCGATCAATTCATCTCGACCGTACTTCGAAACCTCGATGAATTTCTCGTTGATCGAGACGATGTCGCCCTTGAGGTCCGACTCCGAAACGATGCTGGTCATGTTGACCACGTCGACGTAGACCTGCAGTTCGCTGACTTGATCTTGCAGTTCTTTCTTCTCGGTGATGTCGCTGCCGATCACGAGTGTCTTTTCGATCGATCCGTCGGCGGCTTCGACCGGGTAGAACGTCAAATCGAGCCAGCAGTTCGAATCGTCGGCGTTGCTCAACAGGTATTCGCCGGATTCGACACTGCCGCTCGCGAGGTTCTGCACCAACTCTTTGCAGCGGTTGGTTGCCCGGTTGGTCTTTGGCATCAGGCTGCTCAACGGCGAACCGACGACTTCGTCAGAACTGCGGCTCCACAGGTCCAGCAGGCGATCGTTTGCACTCAAGACAACGCCGTCGTTGTCGAGTTCCATCACGAGTTGCGAGGCGTTGAGGACGTCGGCAGCGAGTTGAAGGCTGTTATCGACCTTGGCCGCGGTTTTGGGTGTGCGCGGTGCCGCTTTCGTTTTGCGAGCGCGGGATTGAGTGGTCGTTTTCGGTGTGTCGAGTGTAGTTGCCATGGTTTATTGATAGGTTTGAAGTGTTGCAGAAATTTGTTGAAGTGACGTGAGAGACGGAAGAGTCGAGAGAGATGAGGAGTTAATTCAAACTGACGTTCATGGCCCGCTCCCTATCGAGAATTAAGATGAGTTCATCGTCCGTTTTGTAGGCTCCTCGAATGATTTCGCTGGCGACTCCACCCAAGGTTCCTGGTGTGCGTTCGAAGTTCTTCGGGTCGATCATTTTCACCTCGCCGATGGAGTCGACGAGGAAACTCGTGGTGCTGCCGGAATCGCCTCGGACGATGATGTTCATCGGGAGTTGGTCGGATGCCCGGTCGGGTAGCCCGAGTCGAGTTCGCAAGTCGACCGCGGTAACGATCTGGCCTCGGAGGTTGATCAGTCCACACACCGATTCGTCGGCGAGTGGCACTTCGGTCATGTTTTGGTAGCGGATCACTTCTTGGACGGCTTTGACTTCGATTCCGAAGACTTGCTTGTCCAAACTGAACGTGCAGATTTGGTCGTCGTCGATCATGAATAAGTTCTCTGTAAGATTGGTTTGTTAGGCGATGCGATGGCCGGCGAGTTGGATCAGTGCGGGCAGATCCAACAGGTCAATGACGCGTTCTTGAATGATTGCCGAACCGAGCAGTCC